>JBGQGR010000001.1:0-45482 GCA_041497495.1 Anaerolineae bacterium
GCAGTATTCGATCAGTTTTCATCTGGGGGATCAGCGCCACCGTTATCTTCATCGCGCTGACACCTTCAATGTGGACCGCTCCGATCGAAACATTGCAATATATCGCAGCGACGGCGCAGACTTTCGCCGCGACCCCCCACCACGTCAATTTCTTGCTGGGTAGTAATGATCTTGATCCCGGTCCGCTGTTTTATCCCACCGTCATCGCGTTCCGCTCTACACCGGCTATGTGGCTGGGGCTTATCTCAGCGATATGGCTTATCACGCGGGCACAGTCACGGTCTGAACGCCGCTTACGGGCTGCCTCATTCGTATTTTTATTCTTTGCAATTCTTTTCCTGGGATTAATCACGATCGGCGCCAAGAAACTTGAACGCTACAGCCTGCCGACCCTGGAAGGGTTGAATATCACTGCGGCACTGGGTATCGAATACTCGATGACACGAATTCTTCAGCGCGCCACACGCCGCACGGCCGTTTTGTCCAACGCTCTAACGGGCTTGTGTGTGCTGGCTGTCGCCAGCCAATTCCTGATGGTTTATCCATATACTTTCCGATCATATAATCCAGTCCTTGGCGGCTACCGCAATGCTGATCTGACTTTACGAGTTGGCGGTGATGAAGGCGGCGAAGTCGGCGCGGCCCTCAGGGCATCGCCCTACAACTCGAACAGCATTGCGCTGTCCGACTTGGTCGGTATTGCTCCATTTTTTGCGGGGAACCTGTATGCCGTCAATCTAGCCGGCTTCACGCATGCTGATTATTTTCTGTTCTCCACCCAAAATTTCAAACTAACCCCCGACCTCCCTGCCCAATGGATCGGCGATGCAACACCGGTGATGACCATCACGGTGCAGGCGCAACCGTTTGCCTGGCTGTATCCCAATCCATGGCTGGCAGCCGATCGGCAACGGTTGATCGATCAGCGCCAAGCCGGTGATGCACTGATCGTCGACGACACGGTTAATCTGCCACAGAATAGTACTGATCCAACAATTTATCTGCCGAGTGATATGAGTGAGGCCGATGCACTGAATTTATTGACCGGCCTGGCCGCAGCCCATAGCCGGATCTTCGTCCTGCACTATACCGTCAGCCCTTCACACGCCACCAATCGGATCTTTCGATTGTTGGATATTTATGCGATCAGACTGGCTGACTGGTCAACACGCTTGGGCAGCGGCGCCTTATATGAATTGCCCCAACTATTTTCCTTCAACATCGAGCCTACCGCGCTGAAGGCCAGCGTTACCTTTGGTGATCGGCTGCAGCTCGATCAGGCTGATTTAATTTCAGCACACATTCAACCCGGTCAATCCATTGGCGTGAGCACTTCTTGGTCAGCCAGTGGAGAGCCGGCGCAGGCGACCGTTACTCTTTCAGATGAAGCCGGCCATGATTGGGGTGCCGGGGATGCTCAGGTGCCAATGAATACCTCGACTGCGCGCCGCATCTTGGTCGCCACGCCTTTGACGATTCCGCCCGGCCAGTATCGATTGACACTGAATGTTACTGATGTAGACAGCGGTAATCCGATCGATTCCCGCCGCCCCGATGGATCTTTCGGCGGCTTCGGTTGGCTGCTCGGCATCATCACCATCGATCCAGCGCACAAGCCGATCGACCCCGCCAGCCGCCGACCGCCGATTCTCATCAACGCGAATATCGGCGGCCTGCAAGCTATCGGCTCAGACCTGCCGCCCGATCCAGTGATCAGTGGTGATCCCTGGACGCTGTCGATGGAATGGGCCTCGACCACCGATCATTTGCCCACATTCGATATAAACTGGCTGGTCATGAAGAATGAGCAGATCGTTTACTCCACAACGATGCCGCTCAACTCATATCCCACCGCGGAATGGTACAACGGTGAAGTGATACAGAGCAAATACGATTTTCGTCTGCCCATCACACTGACCGCTGGCAAGTATGATCTTGATTTTCAGCTGCTTGATCAAGATCGTCGAGCGCTAATCGGATCCAAGCCAACCCACCTCACATTGCTTCACATCCAATCGCGCAATCGCGATTTTGCGCCGCCAGCCGAAACTGAATATCCGATCGACGTAACGTTTGGCGGCTTCGTCCGCCTAGCTGGTGCAAATCTCGCACAGACCGATCAAGTCTTAACGGTGACATTGTGGTGGCAAGCCCAGCAAACTACCAGAAATAACTACACCACCTTCGTGCAGATCGTCGATCCAAATGCTCAAATCGATCAACAGATCGACAGCTGGCAGCTGGGCGGGGACTTACCCACGAGCACATGGCTTCCCGGCCAACTTATTAGAGATCAGTATGTATTCAAGCTGCCATCAACTGCTTATCAGATTGGAGTAGGCTTGTATAATGCAGGTAATGGACAACGCTTACCGGCAATCGCTTCAACCGGCACTCGGCTCGCTCAAGATCGAGTGCTGCTGACCCGACAATGAATAGGCTATCTGCCTGTTCCGCTTGGCCCCGACTACTCTGATGAAACTTGGCCGAATTCTCCGCGTCCTCATCAGCCTGATCATTCTGGCGATCGTCATTGCCAGCGTCGGCGCCGATCGATTGTTCGATGCGCTGCGCTCGATCAATCTCGGCTGGTTCGCGATCGCGCTGTTGTTTCATATGATCGGCCTGATCGTCCGCACGTATCGCTGGTCGATCTTGATCAAAGCCTTAGGCACCCCGGTGTCTTTTGGTCGATTGTTGTACTTGTACTTAGCGGGCACATTCTTCAACACGTTTTTGCCGACCAACATCGGCGGCGATGTGGTGAAGATCATCGAACTCTCGTCGGATCGAGGCGGGGCGCAGGCGTTCAGCAGCGTGTTCGCCGATCGGTTGACGGGCATTCTGGGTTCGTCGTTGATCGCACTCGTTGTCGCCATCCTCGATCCGGCGGATGTGCCGTCGTATGTCGTGTTGACTGTGATTTTGATTTCAGCCGGAATTTTGATCGCTTCGTTCTTGTTGACCCAACGCCGTTTCTTCGAATGGATCGTTGCGCACTTAAAATTCTGGCCGAAAGTCCCGGGCGTAAAGAAGATTCAGAAAGTTGCCGAAGCGGTAACTTCATATTCAATTGGCGCAATTGTGAGGGCGATGCTGGTCTCACTGCCTTTCACGCTAACATTGATCGCCACACAGTATGCCCTGGCGCTCGGTCTGGGCATCGATGCGCCGCTGCGCTACTTTGCGTTATTCGTACCGATCATTGCACTGGCTCAGCTAATACCCATTTCATTCAACGGCCTCGGCGTGCGCGAAGGAACCTATCAAGTTTTATTCGGCGCAGTTGGTGTCGATCAAGCTCAAGCGGTAGCCATATCGTTCATGTATTACATCGTGCGCGTCGTCGGCGGATTGTTCGGCGGGCTGCTATATCTGATCGGGAATTTGAAAACGAACAGCGACGAAAGACGAACGACGAACGAAGATGTGTCAATTGATCATGAGTAGTTGGTCATTGGCCGTTCATCCTTGGTCACTCAGCATGTGTCATTGAGCCTTGTTCATTGTTAATTGATCATTGTTCATTTATAATCTGCTTCTCGCTAGGGAACTTACTGCATGGCATTGAACCACAAAGCATTGATCATCGGTCTTGACGGCGCAACGTGGACATTATTACGCCCGTGGATCGATCAAGGTCATTTGCCTAACCTCGCGCGTTTGGTTAACGAAGGCGCGTCTGGCCCATTGACGACCACGATCCCGCCGGTGTCCGCCTCGGCCTGGGTGTCGTTTGCCACGGGCTGCAATCCGGGCAAGCATGGCGCGTTCGATTTTGTGTTTCCACAGCCGGGCGGTTACGATATCGGCGTGATCAATGTGAAGGTGCGCGGCGTGCCGCCGTTCTGGAAATCGATCGAAGAGGCGGGCGGGCAAGTGGGCTTGATGAGTGTGCCGATCACGTATCCGCCGCAGCCGATCAACGGTTTCACGGTCAACGGTTTTCTGGTACCGAATGAACAATCGGCTTATACGTACCCACCCGAACTTAAAGAGGAGTTGAAGCACAATGGTCAGCGTTGGCCGCTGCACGAGTTCGAAGGCAATCGATCGCGTCATCCGGGACGCTTCTTGCAGGACATGCTCGACTTCGACGTGACGCGCACCGACACGATCGTGTGGTTGATGCAGCACAAACCGTGGGATACCTTGGCCTGTGTATTGAAGACACCGGATACCGTGCAGCATGAACTGTGGCACATCATCGATCCGACGCATCCGCGTTACGCGGCGGAACTCAATCGACAGTTCGCGCCGGCGGTGCTGGACTACTTCAAGAAGATCGATGAGTGCGTCGGCCGCATCATCGCCGCCGCGCCGCCTGAGACCTTCGCCGCCATCATGTCCGATCACGGCGGCGGGCCGTTCCACAAATTCTTTCACGTCAACAACTGGCTCGCTCAGCAGGGTCTATTGAAGTTTAAGCGCGCGCCGTTGAGTATGATCAAGCGCGCATTGTTCAAACTCGGCTTCACGCCGATCACTTCATTGAAGATCGTCAACTTGCTGCGCTTAGGCCGTTTGCGCAGAAGAGTGAAGCGCGGTCGAGGCCGCGGCATGTTGAAGCGCTTCTTCTTATCATTCGGCGATGTCGACTGGTCGCGCACCAACGCTTTTGCGGTCGGCAACTTCGGACAGATCTATATCAACTTGAAGGGCCAGCGTTCGCAAGGCATCGTCGAGCCGGGCGTGGAGTACGAGGCCGTTCGGGATCAGATCATCCGATCGGCGTTAGCGCTGCGCGATCCGGACGGCGGCGATCAAGTGATCGCGGCAGTGTACAAGAAGGAAGAGTTGTATCACGGCGATCGAGTTCCGGTCGCGCCCGATCTGATCCTGCACACCGATCGATCCAAGTACGTTTCATTCGGCCACGCCGACTTCGGATCGAACAAATTATTGGAGGCGAGCGTCGGCCAAACCGGACATCACACGATGGACGGCATCGTCGTCCTGCACGGCGAAGGCGTGCGGCCGAAGACCGGAATCAAAGGCAATATCATCGACATTGCGCCAACGGTGTTGTATGCATTGGGACTGCCGATTCCAGCGATCATGGATGGACAAGTCATGCAATCGGCTTTCAGCGCTGAGTATTTAGCCGCTCATCCCATCGTCCGGGCCGCCGCCGATGAGTCCGCTTCAAGCGGATCGACCCATGCGTATTCCGAAGAAGATGAAGCGCAGGTCATGGATCGCTTGCGCGAGTTAGGCTATGTAGCGTAAAGTCCACGTCATTGCGAGGGCGAAGCCCGAAGCAATCTCCCGATCGATCTTGAGATTGCTTCGTCGGCCTTACGGCCGCCTCGCAATGACACCTACAAATTTTAGGTGTCACCTATTTGCAATCTCCTTCTTCGCCTCAGCGTTCTATCTCTCCAGCGCTCATTCTGCTCAGCAGTCTGATCTTTCTGCTCGCGCTTCTGGCGCGCCTCGGCGCGATCGATCGCTACGTCACGCCTGACGAGCTGCACTGGGTCGATCGATCGATCCGCTTCACCGATGCGGTTACGCATGGCAAGTGGGCGGACACGATCCAAAGCGGCCACCCCGGCGCGACGACAATGTGGCTCGGCTCGCTCGGCATCACGCTTCAACATCTGAGCAATCCCGCCCTTCCACTGCCAAACACCTCGATCGATTTCTCTCCGCAAAACGCCGACGCGATGCGCGCGCTGGCAAAATTTCTTGACGCGGCACGACTGCCCGTTATTCTCGTCACTTCATTCAACATCACTTTGTTGTTCGTGCTGCTCAGCCGCAAGATCGATCGACGCGCGGCGTTTCTGGCCGCCGGATTGATCGCGCTCGATCCATTTGGCGTCGCGTTGGGCAGCATTTTGCATGTCGATTCGCTTTTAGCGACTTTCAGCCTCGTTTCAATTGCAGCAGTGTTCATTGCGATCGATCATCCACGACCGACACGCTGGTTGATCACATCGGGCGTGTTGGCGGGTCTGGCCGCACTGAGCAAATCACCCGCGATCGTTTTGGGGCCAATGACATTCATCATCCTCGCGATCAATGTTTGGCGGCAGCATCGATCGATCGGTCGCTTCATTCGAGCGTTTTTCATCTGGGGTATCTGCGCCTCGATCGTTTTCTTCGCACTGTATCCGGCGATGTGGGTCAACCCGCTCACCGCGCTGGGCCGCATGGCCGCCACGGCTGAAAAGTTCGGTGAGCTCGCGCACGCGGTCAATTATTTCTTCGGCAGCCTCGATCGTAATCCCGGCCCACTGTTCTATCCCGTCGTCATTGCATTTCGATCGACGCCGATTCTCTGGGTCGGATTGATCGCAATAGTCCCGTTGATCTTTCGGATGCGAACAAATATTGAGAAGAGTCTGCGCTCAAATGCCCTGCTCTATTTTCTGTTTGTAATCTTGTTCATTGGGCTGATCACGATCGGCGCGAAGAAACTCGATCGCTACTTGTTTCCGGCTTTGTTGGCACTAGATATCATCGGTGCGATGGGGCTGGCTTACGCGATCGGGTCGATCACCGATCGGTTAAAGAATCGATCGAGAGTTGCAACATTGATCGCAATTGGAGCCTGCTTCGCCATCGCCTCGATCCAATTCATGGACGTGTGGCCGCTGACCCTTCGAGCATACAATCCGTTATTGGGCGGATATAACGGTGCGAGCCGCGCACTGCCCGTCGGTGGCGGCGAAAGCGCAGAAGTAGGTGAAGCATTAGCTGCATCAGCCTTCGCGTCAAAAGTAATTGCAGTCAGCGACATCGTCGGCACCGCACCATTCTTTCCGGGCAAGTTAGTGCCGAACGACGAAGCGGGTCTTGCGCGCGCCGATTATTTGTTGTTCAACGCATCAGATTTTCAACTCACGCCCAGTGTGCCGAAACAATGGATCGGATCAGCGTCGCCCGTGATGACGTTCACCGTGCAGAATCAAAATTTCGCGTGGTTGTATCCAAATCAATGGCTGGCTGTCGATCGACAGCGTTTGATCGATCAACGCCAGGCAGGCGATGCACTCATCACCGATTATGCGGCGGCGCTGCCCACTCAATCGGATGATCCGACGATTGTGTTGGCGGAAGACATCAGCGAAGCGGCTGCGATCGATCGCTTGAATCGCGTGGCTCAATCGCATTCGCGCATCTTCTTCATTCATTACGCGACCAGCCGCGATCCGACGAGCATTGTGGTGACCCGCCTGCTCGACACATTTGCGATCAAAGTGAATGACTGGTCATCGCCATTGAGCAGCGGCGCGTTGTATGTGCTGCTGAAAAATATTTCGTTCAAGGCTGAACCGACAGAATTGAACGCCAACGCGACATTTGGCGATCGAGCGCAATTGGCGCAAGCGCAACTTGTTTTGTCGCACGTGCAGCCCGGCCAATCGATCGGCTTGAACACCCAATGGATTGCCTCACTACCTGAATCACAATTGTTCGTGTCGCTGATCGATGATCGAGGTCACACGTGGAACCAGATCGATGATCGCGTGCCCGCCAGCGACAGCGGCAACACGCAGCGCGCCAAGCGCCTCAGCCTGCCCGTGCCGCCTGTCACGCCGCCAGGCATTTATCAATTGAAGCTAAACGCCATCGATCTGGCGAGCGGCGGTCCGCTCAGCATTCAATCTGCGGACAATCATTTCGCCGGATTCGATTGGCTGCTGGGCTCGATCACAATCGATCCGGCACAGGTACAGATCGATCCCGCCACACGCCAGCCCGCGATCGAGATCGATACCGATCTCGGCGGTCTGCATGCGATCGGATCGGATGCGCCGCCCGATCCGATCATAAGCGGTGATCCGTGGACGTTGTCGATGGAATGGGCGTCAGGTGTAGAACACTTGTCGAACTTAGATGTTGCGTGGCTGTTGGTTTCAAACAATCAGATCGTTTACTCGACCACGCTGTCGCTTAACTCTTATTCGACCGATCATTGGCGCAGAGGTGATGTGCTGCAAAGCAAATATGATTTCCGTTTGCCGATCACGATCACTGCTGGCAAATACGATCTCAAATTTAAGTTAGTCGATCATCTAACTAACCAGGCCTGGCATGCACAAGCCGTGCAACTGACATCCGTGAATCTGTCATCACGCCCGCGAGATTTTACTGCCCCAACGGTTCAATATCCAAGCGACGTTCAATTTGGCTCGATGGCAACTCTGCTCGGCGCGAACGTGCTTCAGTCCGATCAAGTATTGACCGTCACTTTGATCTGGCAGGTGAATCAGATCACGACGACGAATTACAGCACCTTCGTGCAAATCATCAACGGCGAACAAGTCGTCAAGCAGATCGATAACTGGCAGATCGGCGGTGATGCACCGACCAGCACGTGGGCCACTGGGCAAGTCATTCTCGATCAATATGTGTTTGAAGTATCATCGGGCCAGTATCAAGTCGGCGTTGGCCTGTACAATGCGGCTGATGGTCAGCGCTTGCCTGCGCTCGATCCGACGGGGAATCATTTGCCGCAAGATCGTGCGATTGTGATAAAGTAAAATCAATTCCCTTCGTCATTGCGCGCGCAGTCCCTAGATGGCCCAGCCCCTAGGGATGTGCCACGAAGCAATCTCCACGACAATTAATTGAGATTGCTTCGTCGCGTCCTTCGGCTCCGCGCTACGCGCTCCGCTCAGGATGCTCACCTGCCCTGCGCGCCTTATGCAGGGTCGCAATGACGGTTTAGGCTTTATGATCCCATTCATCCGCCGCCATTCGATCGTTTTTTCCGCGCTGATCATTTTCGGCCTCGCGCTCATCACGCGTACGGGCGCGATCAAACAATACGTCACGCCCGATGAGCCGATCTGGGTTCTGCGTTCGCTTAACTTCGCGACGGCGTTGAGCCGCGGCGATTGGGCGGGCACCGCGCAGATCGGTCATCCCGGCGTCACGACAATGTGGCTGGGATCGATCGGCATCGTGTTGAAACGTTTGGCCGATCCAGCCTCGTCCGCACAGGCGATCGATTGGTTGCAGCATGTCCCGGCGCTCGCGCCTGACAATGCTGAAGCCTTCAAGCGACTCGGCGTGTTCCTCACTTTCGCTCGACTGTCGGTGATTTTGATTAACACTCTGGGCGTCGTCGGAATTTTCTTGCTCGCCCGAAAATTGTTGGGCCATTCGATTGCGCTGCTGGCCGCGCTGTTGATGGCGCTCGATCCGTTTATGGCCGGACTCGGCGGCTTGCTGCATGTCGATGGCTTGTTGACCACTTTTTCAACACTCTCAGTTTTGTCGTTGTTGATAGCAGTCAATCGACCCTCACCCCCAACCCCTCTCCCTAAAAAGGAGAGGGGAACATGGTGGTTCGCATTATCCGGTTTCTTTGCCGCACTCGCCTTTCTCAGCAAGTCGCCCGCATTATTCTTAACCCCTTTTATTTTCTTAGTTGTCATCATTGCAATCTTGTTCAAAAAGATTCCGCTTCGATCAGCGCTCATCGGTCTTGTTACATTTGTCCTTTGTCATTTGTCATTTGTCATTGTGTTTTATCCCGCCATGTGGCTCGATCCGATCGGCACGCTGCAGGGCATCATCGGCCTGGCTTCTTTCTACAGCGGCAATGCCGTGCGACCAACATTCTTCGATGGGCAGTTTGTCCTGAATCACGGTTTCGGCTTTTATCCGATAGCGTTGCTGTATCGCCTCTCACCGATCGAACTACTTGGCTTGATCATCGCTATCGTTTTCAGCGTGCGCGCAATCCGCCGGCGCCGAGCCAACTTCCAACCCCCAACTTCCAATTTCTATTCCATTGCCGCCTTTTTCGCTTACGCGATCCTGTTCATCATTTTCATTACGCCCGTCGCCAAGAAATACGATCGATACATGCTGCCTGCACTGCCGATGTTAATCTTTATTGGCGCGTGGGCTTTCGATCAACTCAGCGCAGCTTTCACGCGGCACTTGCCACTTCTTACTCGTTACTCGTTACTCATGATCATCGCGCTGCAATCGATCATCACGCTGAACGCATGGCCTTATCTGCTCATGAGTTACAACTTGGCACTTGGCGGCGCGACCGAAGCGCAGAAACATTTTGCGGTGGGCTGGGGCGAAGGCTTAGGAGCCGCCGCAAATTGGATCAATGCCCAGCCGGATGGCTTGCAATCGACGGTGGCGACGGCGGCGATTCCATCCTTTGCGCCGATTTTCAGCGGCCGATCAGCCGGGATCGACGATCGGGCTATGGAGTTGGCCGATTACTATGTGCTCACTCTGAGCGAGCGGCAGTTGAACCCGAATGCCTTCGCCCAACTGCAGGCGCGCGCATCGATCGCGCAGACGCTGCATCTCGGCAGCCTGGAAGGCGCCTGGGTCTTCACCAACAATTTCGCGCAGCAGCAAGCGGAGTACTTGAATCAAGCGGATGTGCAGACTGATGCGGTTATCACCTTGATCGATCTGCCCGTCTCGCGCGCCTACCACGGCGCAGCCAAGTTGGTGGTGCTGCCCGCTGATGTCACACCCCAACAGATCGAATTGATTCTGAACGATTTGAGCACGCATTATCGGCGGTTGTGGTTTACCTGGTCGACCGCGTCGATGCCCGTGGTCCAAAATCAAATTCAACACTGGCTGTCCCAGACGGCCGATCTGGTTTCGCAGCAAAGTGTCGGCGCGGTTCAGATTGCGGCTTATGATCTGCGGCCCGGAAAGATCGGACACCTTGATCCGTTCATTGCGCAATTTAATGGCAACTTCTTGTTATTGGGTATCACGCCCTCTCCCGCCACGGTGCAGGCAGGCCAATCCAGTAATGTCGTCATGCGCTGGCAAGCCACTGCGTCCATCACAAGCCTATATACCGCCACGCTGGAATTAGTCGATGGGCAGGGTGAAGTATGGAGCGCCGGGGGGGACCCGATTAGCGATCAAGCTCAATTCTTAACGTCAGCGTGGCCGATCGGGCATATTGCCGAACAATTTTTTGGTCTCAGCCTGCCGCGTGAAATACCGCCGGGCCAGTATGCAGTAAGAGTCAGCATTGAACAATCGAATCAAAGTGTCGGCTTATTCAGCCCGTCGGGCACATTCTCTGGCACTGCGCCGACACTGACTTCGCTGCAAGTCGATCGCAGCGCCAAGCCGCTGAATTCGATCGGACGAACGATCGAGTATCCATTCAGCCACACCTGGCAAAACAAAATCACGTTAATCGGTTTTGATAACGGGCCGGGAGTCGTCGTCAACGGCGATCCATGGACGGTGAATGTGGTGTGGCGGGCAGTGACGGGCAATCTGCCCAAATTAAAAGTCTTGTGGCAGGTGCGCGATCCAAATAATGCGCTGGTTTATGAAAGCCGTCTGCCGTTCAGTCCATACGCAACGACCAATTGGCGCGCAGGTGAAATCATCGGCGCACGCTACACGCTGCGTTTTCCGGTCGAGCTGCTCAATGCCGATTATCATGTCTCGCTGGGCGTGATCGATCCCGACGGCCAATTGTTAGACGGCGGCATGTTCACCCCATTTGATGTGCGGTTGTTGCACCGCGATCGATCGTTCGATCTGCCCCAAGCGCGCTATCCGATCTCGATCCCGTTCAGCGATCCGGCGATCACGTTGTTCGGCGCGGATTACACTCCGTCGACTGTTCAGGCTGGCGATCAACTACCGATCACTTTATATTGGCGGGCCGCAGCCACAACCGAGACGCGGTATAACGTTTTCGTCCATTTCGAAACGCTGGATGGTCGCGTCATCACCCAAATCGATTCGCAGCCGCAGGGCAGCGGCATGCCCACCACTTCGTGGGCGCCCGGACAATCCATTTCAGATGTTTATCCGTTCAGCATTCCGGCCGACACGCCGCCCGGCGCATATCAAATCGTCGTGGGCCTGTATAATCCGCTCAATGGCGAGCATTTGATCGATACGGCCACCGGCCTCGATCACGTCGTGCTGAGTCCGCCGATCATTATCCGCTAAGCCTCTTTACTGATGATTCAATGACCGCCTCTACTCTTCGCTCTTCAGCGCTCATCACTCGTCACTCATCACTTATCATTCGTCATTTATCATTGATATTGATCGGCCTGATCCTCGTCGCGCCGTTACTTCAATCAGCGCCGCTGCAAACCGATGACGGCGCGCTGCATATCTATCGCACCGTCGCGCTCGATCGAGCGATCCATGACGGCTTGATCTATCCGCGCTGGTTTCCCGATCTGACTTTTGGATACGGCTTTCCCTTCTTTAATTATCGCGAACCGCTGGGCTACTATCTGATCGAACTGCTGCATCTTGTTGGTTTGACCCTTCCATTGAGCCTGAATCTTGTTTTGGCCGGAAGCGTCATCCTGAGCGGCTTGGCGATGATGTGGTGGGCCAGCGACATCTTCGATCAACGCGCGGGCTTTGTTGCGGGTGTCCTGTACATGGCCTCGCCCTATACCTTGATCGGCCCGATCGAGCGCGGGAATATGCCGGAAGTGATCGCGCTGGCCTTGATCCCATTGGCATTGTGGGCTTTCCGCCGATTGATCGCCATCGGCGGAAGAAAATATTTTGTTGCGTCAGTCGTAGTCTATTCGGCCTTATTGCTCACGCATAACATTTCGAGCTTGATTTTTACGCCGATGCTTATTGCGTACTGCGTGTTGCGTATTGCTAACCCATCATTACCCATTACGCAGTACGCCGTACGTAATGCTTTGTTCGCAATAATCATATCGCTCGCGCTGACATCGTTCTTCTGGCTGCCCGCGCTGGCCGAGGGCAACTATGTGCAGTTGTATCTCACTCATTCGAACCGCAACAACGATTATCATTTCAACTTTCTGTCGCCGGGCGAACTTTTCAGCGGGCCCGGTCCATCCGATCCCAATCTCTTAAATCCGCCTTTGCGTTTCACGCTCGGCTGGCCGCAGATCGCCGCCGCGATCTTGGGACTGATCGCTTACCGTCGCAAGCCAACACGCCATCAACACGCACACCTCATCGCCGCCAGCGTTACCGCACTGATCTTCATCTGCATGACGCTCCCGATCTCACTCCCCCTTTGGGACAACTTACCGTTGATTCGATTCATCCAATTTCCGTGGCGCTTCGTCGGACGGGCTATGCTGCCGATCGCACTGCTCGGCGGCGCAGCCAGCTACACCCTTGCAGCACGCCTGTCTCGCATGCTTGCCAACACGCTGTCGTTCGTTCTCGTCATCGCCGTTCTCGTCTTCGCCACTCCGTTACTCTATCCGCGTGTCAGTTCGATCAAAGACACGCTCAACATCACTGACGTGTTTGCTTACGAACACGCGACCGGCAACATCGGCATCGATCCGGTCGGCGCGTATTTGCCGATCAGCGTTCAACAGCGGCCGGACGGATCACCGCTTGAAGAAGATTATGCAAGCGGTCGATCGATCCGGCGTTTCGATCGATCGGCTCTACCAAATGGAGCAGTGATCAGCAGCGAAATCTATCGGCCCAACTCTGCCTCGATCGATCTCTCTAGCCCAATCGATTTCCGCGCAACTTATTTGACGTTCGATTTTCCGGGCTGGCAAGTCTCGATCGATCAACAGCCAATCTCGATCGTTCCGTCTGATCCGATCGGCTTGATCACCTTCGACGTTCCGGCGGGCCAACATCACATTGAAGTATCATTCGGCTCAACCCCGATTCGATCGATAGCAGAGATAGTATCGTTATTTGGATTAATCGCACTGGTAATCAGTCTCTTTTACATGCAATCAAGCAGCAACCACGAAAGCACAACGGCACACAGTAATCTTGGTATCTTCGCTTCTTGGTGGTTCATCCTAATCCCAATCACTTTTCTGCTCGTCAAATTGCTGCTCATCGATACACAGCTCACGCCATTTCGAACAACTCGTCTGGCTAATGATCGGATAACAAGCGTGTCCCATCCGCTGCAGATCGACTTCGGCGGTCAAATGCGCTTGTTAGGCTACGACATCTCGTCAACCACTGCGCCATCCGGCGAAAGCGTCCGCGTCGATCTGTATTGGCGCGCGCTCACGCCGATGACCACCGAGTATCAAACCACCGTCGGCGTGATTGATGCTCGCGGCGAAATCTGGAGCCCCAAATCGCTCGATCGACCGCGTGACTTTCAAGACTCTCCGCCGACGACGCAGTGGTCAACAGCTTCATACGCGATCGATAGTTTTGAATTGCCGATCAGGCCTGGTACACCGCCTGAGACTTATTCAATTTATGCAGAAGTGTTTAATCGCAGCACGCTGATTCCGCTTTCGGCACAAGCGACTGTACCGCATCCGAGCCAGCGACCGGCTGATGCGGTTATCGGCCCGATCTCGGTCAGCCATTCTTCGCAAGTTTTTTCCAGCGACCAACTCGGTATCTATAACCTGAAACTCGATCAAGCGCTTACGCCTGATCTTAAGCTCTTGGGCGTGAATCGCGATCGGGATGATGTCCTGTCCGGCGACACGGTGCTACTGACGCTGTTCTGGCAGGCCGCACAAAAACCGGCTCAAGATTACGCGCTCAAGATCGAATTGATTGATGCGCGGAATCAACCCGTCGCCACTCGCGGTTTCCCGATCGGGAGTGTGTACTACCCCACCTCCAACTGGAACAATGGCGAACAGATTATCGATCTCGATCGCGTGCGCGTACCAGCCAGCACATCGACTGGCTCTTACCACTGGCGCATGACCGTCTTGAATCAATTCACAGCGGATTTGGGCGAAGTGCGCGTCACTGCGCCCGATCGATCTTTTCAAATTCCAACGATCCCGCATCGTCTCGATCAAACATTTGACGACAAGATTACATTGTTGGGCTACCAGCTTGAAGGACAACCGCAACGAGGACACGACCTGCAGGTCACTCTATTCTGGCGCGCCGACGCCGACATGGCTTCATCGTATAAAGTCTTCGTGCATTTACTCGACACGAATGGTCAACCACGCGCGCAGATTGATTCAATCCCGCTGAGCGGCTCGCGTCCGACGACGAGTTGGCTGCCCGGTGAAATTCTTACCGACACCTACACACTGACTTTGCCAAGTGACTTACCGACAGGAGAATATCATCTTGCCACAGGCTTCTATAACGAGGATGATTTAGCCCGGTTGAAGTTGGCGAACGGCGATGATTCGATCGTATTACAGTCGATCGATCTTGCGCCTTAGCTATTATTGAGATACGTTGATCACATCGTCAAGAATCACACGTCGATTCACCGCGTCGATGTTTCGACCACCGCCGATTGGCAATCGATCATTTGACGGCAGATACAACCCGATCGCGATTCGATACGAACCCGAGGGCAGATCGAGCAACGGCAGAGCGATCGTGTCGTTTACCACTTCACCCCGCAGCCAGCGCGAAGTGGGATAAGCATTATTGCGCGGCATCGCATCCGACTGCGCCACAATTTTCTCCGTCGTCGGATCGAACACATGCACGAAGACCTTGTAATTCGCATCGACATTCGTGACTGCCTTCCAGGTCGGCTTGAAGATCAGCGTTTGTCCATCCCGCGCTAAATCATAACCTAGCAATTCGATCTGATTGCCAAAAATCGCATCGATGCGATTCGGCACGGACGGCTCGGTGAAATCGCGTGAAGGCGGCTCGATCGATGTCCACGCATAAGTTGAATCGAGACGAATACCATCGATTGTCGCCCGGCCCACTTCTTCCTTCGAAGCCACATGATAAAGAATCACATCCAGTGCATACACTCCGGTACGCGGCAGGTCACTTGGCAGTGATAACGTGTAAGCCTCATTTAGCGCACCAATTTGCCACGCGCTTGTTGGTTGAAAGCCGTAACCCGGCTGCGTATCCAGCGTCGCTGAACGTTCGCCGGTTGAATCGTGCAGCCGCAATGAAATCCCGTAATTCGCAGCGGTCGATCCACTAACCGACCAGCTCAACAACACATCCAACTGATCCGAATCGAGATGCTGCACTTGGACCGCCGCCAGTCCGATCGATGGCGTGAGATTACCAAACAGATGTGCGCCAGCAAATGTTCGATCGCTCTTAATCCAAATTGGCTTGAGATATTGATCGATCGATCCGACTTGCACGCGCACGTAATACAAGCCGGTCGCTAATCGATACGGCGAAGTCAAGCGGACAGTGCTGGTGCCCGATTGGATCATCACGCTTTCTTGATTGATTGGACTTGGGCCGTTGAACAAGTGGGTCGAGGGCGTGACCAGCGCAATGGTCGCGCTTACAGCTTGTGTTGTTGCTACCTCCCAATTCAGCGATAGATTGATTGATTGATCACTTATCTCACTAAGCTCATATCCGATTAGCTTTGCCGCGCTCCCGAAATCCACTCCGCCCGGATTGTGATGCAGCCACGGCTTGCTGTCAAAATCCATCGTCAAATCACTTCCGTTGGCTGCGACTACATTGCTCGCTTGGACTAAGCTGCCTAATACAATAATGATAATCGTTACCACTAGCCCATATATCAGACGAAGAGCAAACAGTCTTAATCCGTGCGGATACGCGCGGATACGCATCCACAACAAGATCGCCAAAACAATCAGGGCAACAATCGAAACCAGCTCACCAATTACGCGAATCGTTGTATGCCCCAAGCTAAATTCGACGCGATGCTCGCCCCGCGGCACATCGATCTGAATATAGCCCAGATCGGGCGCGGGCATTGCTTCAACATTTTGTCCATCAATCGATGCGAGCCAGCCCGGCCAATAGAGCAGCGGAAAGTCCAGCGTCGCCGAATTCGAAGTCACCGCGACTTGCCAAACTTGATCAATCGCTCCGCGCGAGAGTTGGGTTGAGGCAGCAACACCGTTCGCCACGATCGCCTGCGGAGGCAATGCTGGATCGATCAACACTGAACTAGTATACAGTCGCGGAATCACAGTGCGCGGCAAATATTCAGCGCGGATTGTCGTGCCGATATTGGACGTGAACGCTTCGTAGAGCTGCAATCGATCCGGCGTGATCTCATCGGCGCGAATCGGAAGGTAGTCGGGACGCAATGGGATCAGAATTGAGGCAACAAGTGCGAGACCAATTAAACCGCTGAGGGTACGGAGAACATTGAGGTTTTTGTGTAATTTCCCCCCGTTTTCCGCACGCCCGGCGGTAAATAGAATTCCTATATAGCCAATCGCCATCGAAGTAAACAGCGCTTGTATCGATAAGAAACGCCACGGAAATTGCGTGAACGGCAGCAGCGGCAGATGATCCCACAGCACGCGCGATAACGGCGTAATCATAAAGGTGGATAAACCGAGACCGATCAGCGCGAAGACGCGCAGTGACTTATTTTGATCGCGCCGCCAGGTAACGGCTAGAGCGATCAAGCCCAGCGCAGTGCCAAGCGTTTGAATCAGTCCCATGGCAAACGGTGTGTTCGAGCCGGGCGCAGTTGCGATCGAGTAATCGAAACCGATCGAGCCTTGCACCAGATCGACCGAGCGGAAATGTTCGGCGTAATTGAAATAGCCGGTCGTCTGTACATCCAGCTGTGCCAAGTTCGATTCGCCCAAAGCCGGCAGCCAGAACCACGCGGACAAAGCGAACGCCAAGCCCAAACCCGCCATCAGAGAAAGCAGGCTTTGTTTTTTAGGCCGCAGTTTGGACTGCAAAATCTGGATGAGGGCGTATATCAACGCAAACGGTGAAAAGATCAGGGCAGAGGCGTTATGCGTCAGAATCAAGCCGCCGTAGGCTAGGGCCAGCCCATAAAACAATCGGGGCGCAGCCAGCGCCCGCTCGATCGCCAGCAAACTGAGCGGGTAAAAAATGAAGGCATAAAACTCAGACAGCGAATCGCCGCGCACGTAAACATTGACGAAGTGAAACGGCGCGTACAGGTAAGCGATTGCGATCAGCCAGCTGATCGATCGGGTGCTGAAGTGCCAATCGGCCCAGCGAAACATCGCGAAAGCGGCGAACGCGAAGCCCAACGTTTGAACGATCTTAATCGAGATCAGCAGATCGAAACCAAGGAAATTGAAAATCGCGCCGAAGTAATAGGGCAGTGAAGCGTAATAGTTGAAGAATGGATAACCGAGGCCATAGGCGGCATCCGGCATCCAGCGCGCGGGGAACACACCGTCATGCAGATTGGTGACGAGCTGCTGTAATCGGAAGAACAAGAACGGACTGTCACCGCCGCCGCGCGTGTTGACCAGGCCGGGTCCGGTCCACAAGGGCAGCGCGGCCAGCAGCGACAATAACAGAAGCGTCAGGCCGATCCAGTTGATCGATCTGACGCTTCGAGATTGTGGAGAGGCTATCACGGATTCATTCGCCAAAGTGACGCGTGACACCTGCACCGCACTGTCCGAAGGACGTTGCAGTGCAGGTGTCACGGCAGACGTGTTGCGACGTGCGTGAGCGATCTGCGATACGCGATAAGCCATCGGCCATTTGCTATTTGGCGCGCGATCGCTGCACGAACATGCCCGCCATGAACCCGGCGACCAGCAAAATAATCACGCCCAAACCACCCAGCGCAATTCGACCTAACGTCGACGGGCCACCACTACCGCCAGCCGCTGAGCTCGACGGCGCGCCGGTGTTGCCGCTGGCGGGCTCGCTCGGCGCGGACGAATCACCGCCAATCTTCTGCGCGCCGTACTTCGCATCGAACTGCGCGCCGCTCGCCAAGCTGATGGCCCATTGGCCTTCTGTCGTAGATTCATAACCGATCGGCGCTTTCGCCCGAACCGTATATGAACCCGCCGCTAACTTTCCAAAACAGTACGGCTCACTCACGCCATCAGTCGAGTACGAGCCCATCACCCCGCTGTCATCCGATAACGTAAAGCCCACACCCGCTAATGATTTTTCATCGGCATCACGTGCCGCGTTGCCGTTCGTATCATCAAAGGCCTGTACACACACTTGGCCGTTCGTTTGTTGCAGCTGCGGCGCCGCTGAGGCGACTCCGGCCAGACTGCTCAACAGCAACAGCATCATGATCGCTGCGCCGATCCGTCGGATAAGCTGCATTATCTGCTCCTTTGCAAAATTATTTAGGCGCGGCGTCGGGCGATGATGAATGCGCCCAACACTCCGGCCACCAGCAAGACGGTCAGACCGATGCCGCCCAACAACAATCCCGATAGGTTCGATCCGCCTGACCCAGCGGCCGGCGTCGGCGACGCATCCACTCGGCTGCCAAAGCGAATGTTCACCGTCGAGCCGCCGGTCAACGACACACTCCAGCGTTTATCGGACGTTGCGACTGTATTCGGCGCGGGCTGGACCGCCACTGAATATGTGCCGGGCACCAAGTTATCGAAGCAGTGCGGAGTCGAGCTGCCATCCGCCGTATAAGTTGAAACTTGCTCGCCACTTTGTGAGTTCGATACGGTGAACTGCACACCGGCCACCGCTTGTTCACCGGACGTCAACAAGCCATCTGCATTCGTGTCGTCGAAGGCTTGCACGCACAACTTGGCCGTGACGACTTCCGGCGTCGCAGTCGGCGCGGCCGTCGGCGGAGCCTCGGGGGTTGTCGAGGTGGGCGCGGCGGTGGGTGCCGCCGGACCGGTCGGGCCACGAATGATGATCTTTTGTCCGATCGACAACAGCGCATCTTTAGTAAGATTATTCAACGCCAGAATTTGATCGAGCGAAACATCATACGCGATCGATAAGGCGAACAATGTGTCACCCGATTGGATCGTATGCACGATCGAACCATCCGGATTCGGCGTACTGATCACCGAGGGCAGCGGCGCGACAGGTGGTGCTGCTGGCGCACTGGTCGCTTGTGCAGGTGGTGCGCCGGGCGCTGCAGTTGATGCGGTTGAAGCACCGACTATCGTCAACGCAGCATCATCCCACCAGGCATCCAGGTGCGTGGCTGCACTCCCACGATAATCGTTGGAGGTGAAGACCGTCACTTTGCCACCAGAGCCCACTGTGGCTTGAACACAAAGTTGCTGCCAGGTATCATGTGGGTTAGCCGTACCAGACCACGTGACGCCGGAAGCCCAATTGTCGCCGCCGTTTGGATCAATACCGACACGCGCATTGCCACTCATGGATGAAATGGAACCTTCCTTACCATATGCTGCGTTATTGGCAAACAACCGCGCATAAGCGCAGAACTGCACAACACTGCCTGCCGGAATGTTCGGCACTGTCTGCTTGATGCCGGCCATCCACGGATCTTGTTGATAGCCGATGTGCTGCGAAGCGGCACCAGCATGGATCAACTCCGGATAACTTCCAGATAGATTCTCCTCAGCGCTAAAATTTGCCTTAGCGGTGTAGGTCAAGGCAGTAGCATCATCCGGTTTGGGAACCACATAATACCAACAGCTCCAGCCACTGGCCACCTTGCCGGCGCCGCAGCCCGAATACGGCTGTTCCATCCCCGGACTTTGCAGCAAATTACCAGATTGTGAAAGGCGTGCAGCTTGGGCTGAATTAGGCATTAGGCTGAACAGCATCATTAACGCCAGTGCGAACACTCCGACCAGGGCAAGCCCCTTGCGCGGGGTCAATTTGAACTCCATCTTCTTCTTCTCCTTATTGTAAATCGTGTCGATGCGATGATTTGATCATAAATGATCTGCTTTTGATAATTGCTACTGAATCAGAAATACTTGACTGTCTGTGATTGTTTGCGCCGCCACATGAAAATTCCCAAGGCGGCGATGATGATCAATGCACTTGCCCCGATCAGCAGCTCAGGCGGAATGACCCCACTGGCCGGATCGATCTGCAGCCCCAGCGCAATATCGACCGTGGCATCGCTAGTCAAGGCCACCGCCCAACTCCGCGATCCGCTGATCGAATAACCGCTCGGCGTTTGCGCGGCTACCCGATAGACCGTGGCCGGCAAATGATCGAAGCAGGCTTGATCGGCAGAACCGTCGAGCGTGCGATCAACGATCGGGCTGCCGTTGCTATCGGTGACATCGATCTGCAGGCCGGCCACGGTCAACGCTTGATCGCTGTCCGATCGCAGGCCGTCCCGATCGACATCATTAAACGTGCGCACGCAAATGCTGCCCTGGCCTGAACCCGATCCGCCGATGGCTGTGAGCGGCCGCGCTGCCGTGTTGATGGGCGGCAGTGAGATGACCAGCTCGCGCCCAAGCTCCAGCTGCGATTCGGCGGATAGGCCGTTCAACTGCATGATCTGATCGACCGGGACGCCATATTGCAAGGCAATGGCGAACAATGTGTCGCCGCTTCTAACGATGTGCGTGATCTTGCCACTGCGGCCCGGCTCGGCAGTAGGCTGTGCCCCCACTGCCACAACTACCGGCGGCGGATTGACGACGATCGGCACGCTTGCCCCGCCGCCGATCAGCGTCAACTCGGCGTCGTCCACGTACACGTCGTTGTGTTCCATGGGAAATTCCGGGCGGCTGTGCGTGAACACCGTGACTTTGCTGGATCGGGCAACCGCTTCAACTTCAAAGCGTGTGAATTGATCATACGCTTCATGCTCAGTCGACCAGACAATATCTTTGCTCCATGGATCGTTGCCGCCTGTTGGATCGATCCCCACCCGCAGGTGCATGCTGCTCTGCCCAAAAGAGAAATGCGGGTTCGGTTCACCCTCGCCTGCTTTTGATGCAGACCAGACTTCCATGTAAATGCTGAAGCGCAGCAAACTGCCGGGGCGAACACCGGTTACCGTTTGATACACGCCCGCTTCGTGCACGCTCCAAAAGGTAAAATATTTTTGCGAGTTCTCGCCGGATCGAATGCGCGGCGGATCTTGCGGCGCATTGCGCGTGTCGCGATATTCCGGGTTATGCCAGGCGACGCAGCCATCCGGCGCACTGCGCCCGCAGTAATTCGGATATTGGTAATAATCGGGCGCCTGGCGATCGCTGCTGGGTATTTGCCACCAGCCCTGCCAGCCCTCTGCCACTTGAACCGTCTGCCACGGCACCGTCGGCAGCGATCCATCGCAGGGCAAGGTCATCCACGGACGCCCGCCGGGAAAGCTGCATTGAATATGATAATCGCCTTCAAAACCCGGGTTCGCCAACAAATTTTTGGAACTTTGATCTGATCGCGCCGACAACGTCTCAGCCACCACGATCGTCGATGACATCAGCGCCAAGCCCACCATCGCGATCGCGATCGAAATCCGCTGCGGCTTCATTCAACCACTCACTTTAAGCGATCGCCCGGCGGCGCTGCAGGATGATCCAGCCGCCGATGCCGAGTACTGCGCCGATGATCAATAACCCGATCGTTCCGGTGGCGTCTGCTGGGGCAGCCGGCTTCGCTTCGCTTGCGCGGCTGCCGAAATTTACATTGACGGTCGCGCCGCTGTCCAGCGTCACACTCCAGCGTCGATCGGATGTAGCGATCATGCCGGCTGGTGTTTGAATCGCGACGGAATAGTTGCCCGGCGCGAGTTTATTGAAGCAATGCGGCTCGCTGATGCCGTCGGTCGAATAAGATGTGAGCTGTTTACCCTGCGCATCATATAACATGAACATCGCTCCGCTGAGCAGCACTTCGCTCGATGTGTAGACACCGTTCGCGTCCACGTCGTTGAAAGCGCGCACACACAACTGCGTCGCCTCCGGCGCGGCCGCCACTTGTTCCGGTGTAGGCGTAGCCGCGATCGTCGGCGCGGGCGTGGCCTCGGGCGTCGCCGTTGCGATCGACGCGGAGATGACCAACTCGCGGCCGATGACGATAAAGGAATCTTTGGTCAAACCGTTCAATTGCAGAATCTGATCCATCGGCACATTATACTGCAAAGACAACCCGAACAGAGAATCGCCGGGTTTGACCGTGTGGACGACTGAACCATCAGGATACGGCGTGGCCGTGGGGCCGGGCGCGTAGTTGATGATGGCCGGCGGCGCGGGATTATTGTTCGACACGGGCGGCGCGCCGATCGGCTGATCCGGAACTTGAATCGCCACCAGTTCGGCATCGTCCACATACACATCGTTGTGCTTCAAGCCTTTTTCCGGCATGCTGTGCGTAAACACCGTCACGTGATCCGATTGGGCAGTCGCGCGCACTTCGTAATAGCCGAAGATATCGTAGCTGTCATGTTCGGCCGACCAGACGATGTTCGGACTCCACGGATCATCGCCGCCGGTCGGATCAATACCGACCCGCATGTGCATGCTGGTCTGCCCGGATGAGTTGAAAGAGGCAGGATCGAGATCGCTGCCGTCTTGGTTGGACGACCACGCGTGCATATACACGCCGAAGCGCAGCACACTGCCCGGCGGAACATTGACCGTTTGGAATACACCGGCTTCATGCACGCTGTAGAAGGTGAAATATTTTTGCGAGTTCTTGCCGGAATGAATCCGCGCTGGGCCTGAGATCGTGCCCTTCGTGTCGCGGAATTCAGGATTGTGCCAGGCAATGCAGCCTTCGGGCGCATCCGAATAACAATTGTTGGGATGATTGGAATAGAACTTTGGATCCGTGCCGTGTTTGGTATTGGGCTCCAACCACCACGCCGTCCAGCCAATGGGCACCTGCACCGTGTTCCAGATGAAATTAATGTGCCGACCTTTCTCGTCTTTCGCATCCAAATCCAGGCCGTCACATGAAACATGCCGCCACGGCACATCCGCAATGGTGCTGCATGGAATATAGAGCTTGCCTTCAAAGCCGCCATCGGTCAGTAAATTCGTGCCCACTTGCACACTGGCCGGCGTGGGCGTCAGAACAATTGGCACAGGCGTGGCCGTAGGATAGGATGCTTGAGCCGTTGCGGCCAGATCGCCGCTGAGCACCGTCAACGCAGCATCATCCCAATACACTTCATTGTTGCGCCGTGAATCGAACGGGTTCGCATACGTGAAAACCGTGACGGTGGTATTTTGCGATCGGGCAAAGACGGAGAACTGATACCACGAATCGAGTATATTGAGTGGCTGCGTCCAGACAACATTCGGGCTTTTCGGATTTGTGCCGCCGGTCGGATCGATGCCAATCTTCATCTGCATATTGGTGCCGCCGACCGAGATATTGATCGGATCGTTGCTTTGCGATGACCAGCCTTGACCGTAAATCGAAAACTGTAGATCGACATTCAACGGAACGGTCACTTGTTGATAGATGCCCGCTTCGTACGCGCCGAAGAAGTGGAACATGCGCTGCGCATTGCCGCCGCCGTGAATGCGATGATCACAGCCTTTGGTGCAAGTATTACTCGGACTGTAATTCGGCTGCAAGTAGGCCCATTCCGGCGCATTGGCCGGATGCGGCGTCCACCACGCCGACCAACTAGTCGCCACCTGCGCATCCGCATTGATCTGTGTGAAGCCCGCCTCAAAATTTGGATTCTTTAAGAGGTTCGAGCCCGCGGCAGAACTCGGCGAGGCTTGAACGTTCAACGGAAGTAACGCCACCGCGAACGAGAATATTAAGCTAAGAATCAAGAAACGTTTCAGTTGCATTCAAACACCTTCAAAGTCGATATGACATCCGAAGTATACAGGATCTCATTTTTCGGCACGCTAACTTTGCGCGGGTCAACGTAATGTCAACTCACTATGGCCCCACCGCATTCGGGCCGCCCAACAAAATCGCTCGATCGATCACGGCCTGCGCGGATTCGATCACTTTCACTCGCTGGCCGGTCGATCGATTGTATACGCCCATTTCGATCAGCAGCTGAACCCGATCGGCTTGAGCTGGCAACTCGATCGTTCGCTGATCGATGACAACATCCCCTACCCGCCACAAGCTCGCCGGATAAAAGCCAGCGCCGCTATCACCATCGACCGAAACAACCAACTGATTATTCAACAACAAATGAACAAAGAAAGTTTCATCACTGCTTTGCGATTGATCTGCCATCCACAACGTTCTCAACCGCCAATGCCCCTCGTCAAGCACTTCGATCGAATGGCCGAGCAGCCGCAGGCCATTCGCAAACTGCGCCTCAGTGAGACTCGACGTTGATTGCTTCGGATCGATCTGCACGCGCAAGTAACCCACATGCGGCTGCGGATCGAGATCGCCTTGTGCCATCGGCCCCGCCGAGACTTGCAGCGTGAGCGGCCCCGGCAGAGTGGCGAATGATTTTGAAAAATCTTCGTACGGCCAGACGAATAATATTGCCGACCGCGCCGGATCGATCGATGCTTGGCCGCCATCGGGAATCGTTTGATAGTCGCCGCTCAGCAAAAACGAAACGCTCGCCCAATCACGAATGAATCGATCGGCGATGAAGACTTGCCTGTTGGACAAGAGGTCATCTTGCGCGACTCTGGCTAATTCTGTGCCTGCCACTTCAAACGCATTCGCCGTTTCAGGATCGATCGCATATTGACTGTAATCGCGCACGGTCAACACGCCTGCCATGATGATCACCGCACTCATCATACCGAGGCCGATCAGTCTCGATCGCGTTTCGATCCATCTGCCGACCAGATCGAGTCCAATCGCCGGAATGATCATCACTACCGGCAAGATGCCAACGACGCGCAAGAAGTGCGGCGAGTCTTCGGCTAAGATCGTGGGCAGCAGCATCACCGCGACCCATAAGAGCGTGAAGAGTGATGATAGCTTATTTACCGCTGAGGGCGCGGAGAAAATTTTCTTAGAACTCAGCGAACTCCGCGTGCTTTGCGGTAGGATGGCTACAACTAAGCAAATCAATCCGACTACAAAAAAGATCGCCGAGATCGGATCGAAGACCGGCCGATAAGGCACGTTGTGGCGCGGGATGCGATCGCCCTGCCAGAAGAACATGCCCAACGCTTTGAGCGTGCTGCTCACTGCCGTGCCGACAAAATCGCCGTGATTGATGCCGCTGCTGAAGATCGATATTTCGCCGGGGCGGCCCATGACCACGTCCCACTCATTTGCCGCCGTGATCGCCAACGGCGCAATCACCAAGGCCGCCGCCGCGATAAAGAGCAGCACGTTCGGCCATAAGCGGCGGGAACGTTGAGCCGCGATCAAAACCATCGAGAAAGCAAGCAAAGCCGCGGGCGTAAATCGAGCAGCCAGATAGGTGTAAAATGAAGCGCCGTACACCAGGCCGGCGATAATCCAAGCGCGCCGCCGGTTCGATCGATACGCGCGCATGCCCAGCGCGATGAACAGTGCAATGAACAGCGGCAGACTGACGGCGCGCAAACCGATGTGGCTGAGATGAATCGGCCAGAGCGTCACCGTCATGATCGCCGCGCTCAGAAAGCCGACGCGTCGATTGAAAAGTTCGCGCGCCAGCCAATAAGTGGCCGGGATTGTTAAAGTGCCAATCAGCGCCGCAGGCAAGCGCAGCGCGATCACGCTGCGACCAAACAAGCTGACGCTCAACGAAACCAAATAAATGAAAAACGGTTCGCGCCCGTTGTTGGCCGCAAAGTACCACGGATGATCGCCGCCCAGCACGCGCAGCGCGTCCAAGCCGTTGAAGGCTTCATCGTGATATAAGCCGGGCGGCCACGCGCCGAGCTGATACAAACGTAAAGCCCCAGCCAAGAGCATCAACCCAATGACCGGGGCCCATTCCTTAAAGATGCGTTGCATATTTCGATTTTCGATTAATGTAGGGGCGAGCTGATCACTCCATTTGCCAAAGCGGGAAAAGTATAACACAATAGGCGCGCGCGGCAAAGCCGCGCTGACTACGGACGACCGACCATAGACCGCAGTTCGTTCAATTACACTCATGATCAACCGTGGTCCGTGGTCCCCGGTCTGCGGTCGGAATACTATGAAAGTTGCCATCCTCTCCAAAGCCTTAATCGTCAGCGCGTATCGCAGCAAACTCGATCAACTGGCCGCGCTGCCGGATATTGAAGTGATCGCCATCGTGCCGCCGGAGTGGCGCGATGAGCGCGGCGTCATGCGCTTGGAACATTCGCTCGACAACGCGTATGAATTGATCGTCACGCCGATCGCGTTCAACGGCAGTTTTCATCTGCATTTTTATCCGCAGATCGATCGGCTGCTCCGGCGAATTCGGCCCGACATCCTGCACATCGACGAAGAGCCTTATAACCTTGCGACTTTCCTCGCGCTGCGATCAGCCCGGCGGGTTCGGGCGCGCACGTTATTCTTTAGCTGGCAGAACCTCAATCGATCTTATCCGTTTCCGTTCAATCGCATCGAACGCTACGTGCTGAACCACATCGATGCCTGCATCGCAGGCAATCATGACGCGCAGACGGTGTGGCGCGCCAAAGGCTATCGCGGCCCGATCGAGATTATTCCGCAGTTCGGCGTCGATCCGGAGATGTTCGCACCTGCCTCGCGCAGCAGCGCTGGAACATTCGTCATCGGCTATGTGGGCCGCTTCGTTCAAGAAAAAGGGATCGATATTTTATTGCAGGCTCTTTCAACGTTGACGGGCAACTGGCGTGCCGATCTATTAGGCAGCGGCCCGGATCAAACCCGGTTGATCGATCTGGCCGAACGCCTGCACATCGACGATCGTGTTCGATGCCTGCCCTGGATTCCATCCACCCACCTGCCGGCTTACTATCATTCACTTGATTGCTTAGTCTTGCCCTCGCGCACCAAATCAAACTGGAAGGAACAATTCGGTCGAGCGTTAGTGGAAGCGATGGCCTGCGGTGTGCCGGTGATCGGATCGAATTGCGGCGAGATTCCGAATGTCATCGGCCACGCAGGGCTGATCTTTCCCGAAGGGAATGTCGATGCGTTGCGCCAGCAGTTGATCGACTTGCAAGAGAATCCGTCGATGCGTGCTGATCTTTCGAAGCGCGGTCGGCAGCGAGCGCTGGATCAATTTACGCAGGCAGAGATTGCGCGTCGAACGTACGGCGTGTATCAAAGGATGAGAGGATGAAGCAGGCTGCAGGCTGCAAGTTGCATAACACATGATGCGTTACTCACACCTGCACTGTAACGCACGCAGTGCGGTGCAAGTGTTACTCGTTACTCATCACATTTCATTCACCACTTATCACTTGTCACTCATCATTTGTCATTGTTCATTGTTCATTGCTCATTGCTGATTGTCCAATTATAATCGCCGCATGATTGATCAACCGCCGCGCATTGCGATCAACGCACATCTGCTTCACGGCCACGGCGGCTATCGCAGCGCCGGGATCCACACCTATACGGAACAAGTGCTGCGCCATCTACCGCAAGCCGATCCCGATCTGCGTTATACGGTTTTCACCACACACCCGCCCAACGATCTCGATCCGGCGATTGAAGTACAGGCTTCACGCTGGAACACGGAAAGACCGGCACTACGAATTCTGTGGGAGCAGATCGTTCAGCCCAGAGCAGCCCGTCGAGTCAAAGCGGCTGTGCTGCACGACACGGCTTTCGTGGGGCCGATCGTTCGACCTTGCCCGATCGTGCTGACAATTTACGATCTGAGTTTTGCGCTGTATCCTCAATTTTTTCGCGGCGTGAAGCAAACATACTTGCGGCTCGGCACGCGCTATTCGGCAAAGCGCGCCCAGCGCATCATCGCCATTTCAGACAACACACGGCGCGACATCGCGCGGCTTTACAATGTGCCGATCGATCGGATCGATCTCGCTTATCCGGGTGTCGATGAAACGATCGGACGCCAATCGGCCGTTGAGGTCGAACGCTTTCGTAGTGAAAAGAGTTTGCCGAATAAGTTTCTGTTGTTTCTGGGAACTTTAGAGCCGCGGAAGAATCTGCCCACGTTGATCCGCGCCTTCGCGCACATGAAGATCGAGTGCCCCGATGCCAAATTAGTTTTGGCCGGCGGCCTTGGTTGGCTGACGGCTGAAATTTTTGACACAGTAAAATTAGCGGGCGTCGAAGATCGAGTCATCTTGCCGGGGTTCGTCGCCTCGGCAGAAAAAACGTTGTGGTATTCCGCCGCGACGGCGTTTGTGTATCCATCGATCTACGAAGGCTTTGGCCTGCCGCCGCTTGAAGCCATGGCTTGCGGCACTCCGATCATTGTTTCAAATGCAGCTTCGTTGCCGGAAGTCGTGGGGGACGCAGGCATCTCGATCGATCCGCAAGACGTGAATAGTTGGGCCGCGGCGATGACACGCGTGTGGGGTGATGAAGCCTATCGGACCGAGTTGGCCAATCGGGGTTTAGCTCAAGCCCAAAAATTTAGATGGATCGAAACGGCGCGCGCCACGACATCAAGTTATCGTCGAGCGCTGGAAAAGTAACGTGGATGGCGGCAATCGCAAACGTATAGTGCTACTGCTGATACTGGCGCTGCCCGCTGTTATTTATATCATCATCGCCCAACGGCAGATCGAAATCACGGGTGAGAATCGCATCGATGGTATCATCGGTGTGATGCTGGGCTTGTATATTTGTTCGCTGGCCGCCGCCGATTTGCTGGATATGCTGTTCGCACGCTGGCCGCGTCTGTCAAAACTAACACAGCTTCAATGGCTGGCGTTGAATGCGGCGTTCTTGCTGCTGGGCATCGCGGTGATTATTATGGGCACGACGCGTTTCACGGCGACAAGCTGAATTGCTCATGGCTGATGGTCAATGGCTAATTGCTTATGAAACCTAAGTATCCGCGCTGGCTCATGTGGAGTGTGGTGATCGGCGACAGTGTGCTGATCAACGTGGCGTTTCTGCTGGCTTATACGCTGCGCTATGACGTGCAGCTACTTCGCCCGGTAGAACCGATCTTTGATAATCCGCCGACGGTGTACATTCCATTTGCTATTCTGCTAACCGGTTTGTTGTTGATCACATTCAAGATCGACGGCGTGTATCAATCGCACCGACTGGGTTTGTGGCTGGAGCAGATGTATGCGATTGTGCGCGGGACGACGTTGGGCATTCTGCTGATGGTCGGCATCACGTTCTTTTATCAGCCCACTTTTTATTCCCGATTGATCTTCGTGTACGACAGCGTGCTGATCGTCGTGCTGCTGGGCGTCGGTCGATTGGTCTGGGGCTTCATCCTCGCTCAGCTGCGGCGGCGCGGCATCGGCGTGGTGCGCGTGCTGATCGTTGGCGCAGACGAAGTAGGCCGCACGGTGATTCGCACCGTGATGGCTCAGCCGGAGTTAGGTTATCGTATTGTGGGCTTAATCAGCGATCAATTCGATACGAATACGTTGAACATCGGGCCGATTCCCATGTTGGGCGGCTTGGAAAAAATACCGCAAGCGATCAGCGATCAACATATCGACGAAGTGGTGATTGCACTGCCGTGGACTGATCAACAGCGCGTGCTGGAAGTGTTTCAAACGTGTGATCGCTTGGGTGTGCGCGCCCGCACGGTGCCGGATATTTTTCAATTGAGTTTGAACCGCGTCGATGTGGAAGATTTGGGTGGCGTGCCGCTGTTGGGCTTGAAGTCGGCCTCGTTTCGCGGCACGAATCTGCTGGTGAAACGCCTGATAGATTTGATCGTCGGCGGCCTCATCTCATTGATCGCGCTGCCGTTCGTGCTAATCCTGGCGATCGCGATTCGGATCAATTCACCCGGTTCGATCATCTTCAAACAAAAGCGCGTGGGCATGCGCAGCAAAGAATTCACTATTTATAAATTTCGCACCATGCGCGCGGGTGCGGAAGAAGAACAGGAACGCCTCTTGGTCTACAATGAATTTACCGGCCCGCTGTTCAAGATGAAAGACGATCCGCGCATCACGCGCGTCGGACGCTTCCTGCGCAAGACCAGTTTGGACGAGCTGCCACAGTTGTTCAACGTCTTGAAAGGCGACATGAGTCTGGTCGGGCCGCGCCCCCACATCGCTTCGGAAGTTGCGCAATATCAGGACTGGCAGAAGCAAGTGCTCGAAGCGCCGCCGGGCATGGCCGGACTTTCGCAAGTCTCCGGCCGCAGTCAACTCAGTTTCGATGAGCAGTGTCTGCTCGACATCTACTACATCGAGAATTGGTCGCCCGCGTTGGATATCAAGATTTTGCTGCGGACGATTCCGAAGGTGTTATCGGGTGAAGGGGCGTATTGAAAAGGATGAAGTCAGAATCCCACTCCGCTGCGCTACGGGGGCGCTTCGCGGGATGAAGGCTGAATTAGACGAATGGGCGATTGCGCGTGCGCTGGGCCGCGTGGCGAAGTATTTGCCGGATCGATCGAAAGACAAAGCTTTGGTGTTGGCTCGCAACTCGATCGATCCTTCGGCGCGAATACGAGCGTTGAGCGGCTTGATCAATGTTCTGCCTCCGATACACCAAGCAGCCGCCATACAAGAAGCGCGAACCGCTATACACAGTTTATCAAACCCGTGGCTGCGCGTGCGCGCGATGCTGATATTAGCCATACGCTTATCGCCCGAAGCGAAAGATCGGATCGTGCGTGAAGCATTCGACACAACACTGAACATTCCTATCGATTGGGTGCGCGGTCGCGCGCTCAATTTGATCTACGGACATTTGCCTGCCAATCTGCTCGATCGCGCAATCGAGGCCGCCAGCAGGTTGCAGAATCTGGATATGCGCACTGTGGCTTTGAGCTCGATGTCCAATCGACTAGCCGATCAATTAGTAAGCGAAGTCCTGCGCGATATACCATCGATCGGTGATGAGAGTCTGCGCGCCGATGCGCTGAAAGACGTGCTGCCGCGTCTGTCGTTCGACCAATTGAAGCCGGCGCGATCGATCGTGGATAATATTCAAGACACTGCTGCGCGCGTCAACGCGTTAAGCGTATTAGCCGGACAGCTGTCCGGCACCGAGCGATCGGCAGCGATCGATGAGGCGTTCAATCTTGCGCGTCACGCCGACGACGATGCTCGCCGCGCCGATTTATTGATATTGATCGCAGCTCGTCTGCTGACAGGCCTACCGGTTGAACTCGTGAACGAGATCGCCGACGCGATCCGCCGGACGATCGAGCCTGAGATTCGTGCTGACTTGTTTGATAAGTTGATCGCAGCGCTGCCGGCCGATCAACAAACGATCGTTTTGCCGGAAGCGTTGGGCGCCGCGCGATCGATCGAGAAGGCCGCTTCACGCGCTGAAGCGTTGAGCGGCCTGATCGGCTATATATCGATCGATCAGCGCGAAGCTATCGTTCATGAAGTATTGGCGATGCTTCAGATTTAACTACGTGTATCGACCCAAACAAAAAGCCTCCTCATGATGAGGAGGCTTTTTGAATGAACAAGTGATTACTACTTGACTTCGACAGATGCGCCGGCAGCTTCGAGCTTGGCCTTGGCATCGGCAGCGGCTTCCTTGCTGACCGCGGTCAACACTGGATGCGGGGCCGTATCGACCAATTCCTTGGCTTCCTTCAGGCCCAAGGTGTTGATGAGCTGGCGCACGACTTTGATCGTATCGATCTTCTTCACGCCGCCGTCCTTCAGAATGACATCGAATTCAGTCTGCTCTTCGGCGGGCGCGGCCGCGGCCGCGCCACCGGCGGGCATTGCGCCCATCATCATCGGGGCTGCGGCACTGACGCCCCACTTCTCTTGCAGCTGCTTCGACAGTTCAGCCGCTTCCATTAACGTCAACGCATCCAACTGCGCAACGATTTGATCCAATTTTTCAGACATCTTGATATTCCTCCATGGAATTTCTAATTGATTGATTGATTTTTAAAGAGCGATCGATGAACGCCTCGCTCAGACATTCACTCAAGCCGCAGCTTGAGCTTGCTCCGATCGCGCAGTCAGCACCTGCACGAGCTCGCGCATCGGCGCGTTCAGCACATTGACCAACTGCGTCATTGGGCCTTGGATCGTCGCGACCAAGCCGCCCAACAAAATCGGACGTGGCGGCAGATCCGCCAGGGCTTTCACGCCGGCGACATCGATCAACCGCTTGTCCAGCAAGCCGCCTTTCACTTTAAAGGCCTGCATCTCGTTGGAAAAGTTGACCATCGCTTTAGCGATGACAGCCGGGTCTTGGAAGCAGAAACCCATGATGACGGAACCGGTCAATAACTCTGCCGGCACCGGCAGGCTGGCTGCTTTGAGCGCGCGCGCCGCCAAAGTATTCTTGACGACATGCAGCTCGCCGTTCGCTTCGTGGATCTTCAATCGCAGCTGGTACAAATCCTTGGTCAACACGCCCTGATAACTGGCGATGATCACCGCCTGGCTGTGCTTCAACCATTCGGTGTATTCGTTGATCAATTCACTGCGACGTTGTTTAGATACGGGCACTTGTCTCACCTCCTTCCGTCTGATTGTTCCTGAACTATGGAACAAAAAAGTCTTTGCCGCAAAACCAAGGCAAAGACTCAGACGCTGCGGGACACAGTGCCCGTTCAGATCATCTTGTGGCTTTCACCTCGGCAGGTTCGGATTAAGTCGATCGAATCGATCGACGCCTGCGGTCATTGGCTGCGGCAAGTATTCAGTTGTTCGCCTCACCCCATCCCCGCGCTTCGCGCTCCCCTTCCTCTCTCCCGATATAAAACTTTCGATTCAAAATCGGAAGAAGGGGGAAGGGGTTGGAGCTTAGGGTGAGGATTAAGCTACAGCTTCCATCGATTGAGCCAGATTCGGATCGACGCGCACGCCGGGGCCCATCGTGGCCGCGACGGAAACTTTCTTGATGTAAATACCTTTAACGCCGGTGGGTTTGGCTTTCTTCATCGCATCCATCAACGCTTCGAAGTTGGCGACGAGATCGTTGAGTGGGAATGACGCCTTACCGATCGGCACGTGGATGCCCGCCGTCTTATCGACCCGGAATTCCACGCGACCCGCTTTCGCCTCTTTGATCATGCGCGGCAGATCGCCGGCATTCTGCGTGATCGTTCCGGCTTTGGGGCTGGGCATCAAGCCGCGCGTGCCAAGCACTTTACCCAAGCGGCCAATCTTGCCCATCATATCGGCCATGGCGATCGAGATGTCCCAATCGGTCCAGCCGTCTTGAATCTTCTTCAATTCTTCATCGGTGCTGTACACGTAATCGGCGCCGGATTCCTGCGCCAAGCGCGCACCATCGCCCTGCGCGAAGACCATCACGCGCACGACCTTGCCGAGTCCGGCCGGCAGCACGACGACGCCGCGCACGAGTTGATCGGCCTGTCGGGGATCGACGCCCAATCGGAAGTGCACTACGATCGTCGCATTGAACTTGGCGTACGATGTTTCTTTCGCCAGCTGCAAAGCTTCGGTCGGCGCATACATTTTTTCGATATCGACTTTTTTCGCTTGTTCGACGTACTTCTTACCGTGCTGAGCCATGTTATTCTCCTGGTGGTGTAAGTGGTAGCACGCCCAGGCGAGACTACCATAGCGGATCGATCGATCCTCCCACTGAATGATTAGCCTGTAATATCGATGCCCATGCTGCGGGCAGTGCCGGCGATCTGTTCCATCGCGCTCTCGATCGTGAACGAGTTCAAATCTTTCATCTTGATCTCGGCGATCTCGCGCAGCTGCTTGCGGGTGATCTTCGCCACCTTCTGCTTGTTCGGCGTCGACGATCCTTTTTCGATCCCGGCGGCTTTGCGCAAGAGATCAGGCGCGGGCGGCGTGCGCAGCACAAACGTGAACGAGTTGTCCGTGTAGATGCTGATTTCCGCCGGAATCACTTGCCCGGCCATGCTGGCCGTGCGTGCGTTGTATTCCTTGCAGAAGCCCATCAAGTTGATGCCGTGCTGGGCCAGCGCGGGGCCGATGGGCGGCGCCGGATTTGCTTTGCCCGCGGCGATGTTCAGTTTAACCACGATCTTCAGTTTCTTAGCCATGCTTTTCTCCTGGTGGTAATAACGGATCGATCGATCCTCCCACAAATTTGATGCTCAGCGTTATTGCGACCCTGTATAAAACAGACAGGGCAGGTGAGCATCTTTTCGCGACGAAGCAATCTCAGCATCGATATTAGGATTGCTTCGCTTTGCTCGCAATGACGTCGAGCCACTTACATTTTTTCGACTTGCAAGAAATCCAACTCGACGGGCGTCTCGCGTCCAAAGAACGACACCAAGATCCGCACCTTTGCTTTGTCCATGTTGATATCGTCGACCGTGCCCATGAAATCGTTGAACGGCCCATCGACGATGCGAACTTTTTGGCCGGGCTTGAAAGTGACTTTGACTTTCGGCGCTTCGGCTTCCATGCGCTTGAGAATACCGGACACTTCTTCCGTGCGCAGCGGAGTGGGCTTGTTGCCCATGCCGACGAAACCGGTGACGCCCGGCGTGTTGCGCACCACGTACCAGGAATCGTCGTTCATCACCATCTGCACCAGAATGTAGCCGGGGAACACGCGCTTCTCAACCGTGCGGCGCTTGCCTTCTTTAACTTCGATCTCTTCTTCGGTCGGCACCACGATCTGGAAAATCTGGTGAGCCATGCCCATCGATTCGATGCGCTGCTCCAGATTGTGTTTTACTTTGTTTTCATAGCCGGAATAGCAGTGCACGACGAACCACGCGCGCTCATCGGGCGCTTCGCTGAGATCGGGTGCGCCTTCCGACGAGACGGCTCGCATAGCCGACGTGCGCAGCTCGCGCAGTGTCGCTTTGACGTCCTCGGCATCAGACGGCAGATCGATCACCGGCTCTTCGATGGGTTCATCGGCCGGAAGCTGATCTTCGATCGGTTCTAGCTCGATCGGCTTTGCGGGCTGATCGGATTCGATCGACATCATTTCTTCCGGCAGGGTTGCTTCATCCATCATCCAAACTCACTTATTGTCGGCGCAGGTTGATGACCAATACAACCAAGCCGATCACTGAGGCAACCAGTGCGATGACAATGCTCACCGTATCGCGATCGACCAGCACACCTTTCAATAAGGTGGAGGCAATCTGATCGAACACGAACAGAATAATAGCCATGGCCACCGTCACAGCCAACACAACTGTCGTCAGGTTCTTCGCCTCGGTGCGATTGGGCCAATTGACTTTCTTCAATTCGGCGCGTGTTTCTTTGAAGTAATGAACTACGCGATTATCTTGTTTGACGTCCGCCACGATTGAGTGACTCCTCTTAACTCGTCAGGCTGCGCCGCTGCGCTTTCAAAACTATTGGCCGCGCCCGATCGATCTCGCGCGGCTCAATCATCAGGCAGGCCAGGCAGGACTTGAACCCGCAACCCCGCGTTTTGGAGACGCGTGCGCTACCAATTGCGCCACTGGCCTATAACTTACCATCAAGTAAATCATTTATCCAAGACATCATCAGCGACTTGAGCCTTGAATCGTGAAACCTGATATGCACAGTGCCATACAAACTACGCTGCCCTCGTTGATCTCCCCATGCCGTTCTGCCTTTTTTCAAGGTGGGGTGTTCAAAATTCTCCGAAGGCACTCCTAACTCACCTGACCAGAAATTCAACAGCGTTGAGTATTCCATATCTTCGTAATAGTCAATGTGCGCTTTAAGTTTTTTAGACGACACACTGCATACTATTTCAAGAAACCGAACCCACAACTTCAGGGTACGAGGATCGCTGTTGGTAAGAATCAATGATGGATTTGTTTTGTCGCCCTCGCCTAAATATAGAGCCACTCCCGCTATGAATAGATCGCGGTTGCTTAAATCGATTTTGAATTTCTCGCCGTCAGGATTGTGCTTCAGATAACCTGCTTCGCTTTGACGGCGACGCTGCAAACCATATCGATCCATCCAATACGAGACTTTGTGGTAAGAAACGTCTAAACGATCAGCGATCTGTTGGGCCGACTGGCCTTGCTCAAAGTAAAGCTGTTGTAACAGCTCATGGCTGATCGGCTCGCCCCGCTTGAGCATGGAAATGCTTCACGCTATCCGCTACTTCGTTTCCTTGTGCAGCGTATGCTTGCGGCAATGTCGGCAAAACTTGTTGAATTCCACGCGGCCCGGATCATTGCGCCGATTCTTCTGCGTTGTATAGTTTCGATTCTTGCATTCGGGACACGCCAGTGTCACGACATCACGCACATCTTTCTTAGCCATTGTCCTCTCTCTTTTCCAACTGTGCGAAAGTTCTAAACCTTCGCATCATTAACTTGTTAATCCGCGACCTTGGTAATGACGCCCGCGCCGACGGTCAAGCCGCCCTCGCGAATCGCAAAGTGGCCGCCCGCTTCCAGTGCCACCGGCGTGATCAACTCCACACTCATCTTGATGTTGTCGCCCGGCATCACCATCTCCACGCCCGCCGGTAAGGTGATCGTGCCCGTCACGTCCAACGTCCGAATATAGAACTGCGGCCGGTAACCACTCACGAACGCTTTGTGCCGTCCGCCTTCTTCCTTCTTCAACACGTACACTTCCGCTTCAAACTTCCGGTGCGGCTTGATCGAGCCCGGCTTGGCTAACACCATGCCGCGCTCCACATCCGTGCGCTCGATGCCGCGCAGCAGCAGACCCGCATTGTCGCCGGCTTCGGCATCGTCCAACGTCTTGTGGAACATTTCCATCGAGGTCACGACCGTGTCGCGCACTTCATCGCGCAAGCCGACGATCGAAACGGGATCGCCCGGTTTGATTACGCCCCGATCGACGCGGCCGGTCACAACCGTGCCACGGCCTTTGATCGAGAACACGTCTTCAACCGACATCATGAACGGCTTGTCGGTCTCGCGCTTCGGCGTCGGGATGTATTTGTCGACGACGCGCATCAAATCCCAGATCGGCTTGTAGGCCGGAGCATTCGGATCGGTGCTCGGTTCGTTCAACGCTGCCAGCGCGCTGCCCCGCACGATCGGCGTCTCATCGCCCGGAAAGCCGTAGCCGTTCAGCAGTTCGCGCAGTTCCAACTCCACCAGTTCGAGCAGTTCCGGATCGTCCATCATGTCGACTTTGTTCAAGAAAACGACAATGGCCGGCACTTCCACCTGACGCGCCAGCAGCACGTGCTCGCGGGTCTGCGGCATCGGGCCATCAGGCGCGGCCACAACCAGAATCGCGCCATCGACCTGCGCGGCGCCGGTGATCATATTTTTAATGTAGTCGCGGTGACCGGGCATGTCGACGTGGGCATAGTGCCGCTTCTCGGTCTCGTATTCGACGTGGGCAATGTTGATCGTGATGCCGCGCTCTTTTTCTTCCGGCGCATTGTCGATCGAGTCGAACGAGCGGAACGTGGCCAGTTTCTTCAGGCCCAACGTTTTGGTGATGGCCGCCGTCAAGGTGGTCTTGCCGTGGTCGATGTGACCCATAGTGCCGACGTTCACGTGCGGTTTGCTGCGATCATAGTGCTGCTTCGACATGCTGTTGTCCTCCTATCGTCTATCAGCGTGTAGCCCGAATGGGTTCACGCTTGCCATTTTTCAATATTTCTTCGGCGACACTTTGCGAAACTTCAGCGTAGTGTTCAAATTCCATCGTGAAGGTGCCGCGACCTTGAGTGCTCGATCGCAAATCGGTGGCGTAACCAAACATATTGCCCAACGGCACGTGCGACTTGATCGCTTGAGCATTACCGGGCCGTGGTTCCATGCCTTCGATCTGGCCCCGGCGGGCAGAGAGGTTGCCAATCACATCGCCGGTGTACTCATCCGGGACAACCACTTCGACCTTCATAATCGGCTCAAGCAAGACCGGTTTTGCCTTTTGTGCACCGTCTTTCAGTGCCATCGAAGCCGCGATCTTGAAGGCCATTTCGTTTGAGTCCACTTCGTGGTATGAACCATCGATCAACGTCGCTTTGATATCGACCATCGGGTAACCAGCGACCACGCCCGATTCCATCGCTTCTTTAATACCCTTCTCAACAGCCGGCACATATTCGCGCGGAACTGTGCCGCCAATAATTCCATTCTCGAATTCAAAGCCTTTGCCTTTTTCGAGCGGCTCGAGTTGAAGCCAGACGTGTCCGTACTGACCACGCCCGCCGGACTGTCGAATAAAGCGGCCTTCGATCTTAACGGGCCGAGTGATCGTTTCTCGATACGCGACCTTAGGCCGGCCGACATTCGCTTGAACTTTAAATTCGCGCATCATCCGATCGACCAGAATCTCCAAATGAAGTTCGCCCATTCCAGCGATCAACGTCTGAGCGGTATTCTCGTCCGTGCGGACGCGAAACGTCGGGTCCTCTTCAGCTAATCGGCGCAGCGCTTCACCCATCTTGTCTTGATCGGCAGCCGTCTTCGGCTCGATCGCAATTTCGATCACCGGATCGGGGAAAGAAATCGATTCCAGCACAACCGGTTTATCAATATCACACAATGTGTCGCCAGTGAAAGAATCTTTCAAGGCTAAGGTCGCGCCAATATCACCTGCATAGACTACCGTTTGCTCGACGCGGCGATCGGCATACATGCGCAGCACGCGACCCAGACGTTCCTTGCGGCGCTTGCTGGAATTCAGAACCGTCTCACCGACATCGACCTTGCCGGAATAAACGCGGAAGTAGGCCAAGCGACCGACAAACGGATCGGCGACAATCTTAAAGACCAAGGCGCAGAACGGCTGGCCATCATCCGTGGTGCGAACAACGGATTCGCCGGTGTCCGGATCAACACCCGTCACCGAGGGAACATCAATCGGCGCGGGGAGATAATCAATGACAGCATCCAGCATCGGCTGCACGCCCTTGTTTTTCAGGCTGGAACCGCAGAACACTGGAACAATTTTGCCTTCGAGGGTTGCCTTACGCAGAGCTTTCTTGAGTTCGGCAACGGAGAGAGTTTCACCTTCAAGGAAACGATGAGTCAAATCATCGTCTGTTTCGGCGATACGCTCTAAGAGGGTTTCATGCGCTGCCTTTGCCTCAGCCTGCATGTCCGCCGGGATGTCGCGCGTTTCCATTTTCAAGCCAAGGTCATCGGTCCAATAGATCGCTTTCATTTCCATCAGATCGACCACCGCTTGAAAATCGGACTCATGCCCGATCGGCAGTTGCAGCGGCAGCGGATTTGCGCCGAGGCGATCTTTGATCGAAGTCACCGCCTGATAGAAGTCGGCACCGGTACGATCGAGCTTATTGATGAAGCAAATACGCGGAACCTTGTAGCGATCAGCCTGACGCCAAACGGTTTCTGACTGCGGCTCAACGCCCTGCACACCATCAAAAACAACAACACCGCCATCCAGGACGCGCAGCGATCGCTGGACCTCGGCGGTGAAGTCAATGTGGCCAGGAGTGTCGATGATGTTGATCTGGTAATCGCGCCATTCGCAGGTGATCGCCGCGGCCGTGATCGTAATACCGCGCTCGCGTTCCTGCTCCATCCAGTCGGTGACGGTCGTGCCGTCATCCACGCTGCCAATCCGATGGGTCTTACCGGTATAAAACAAAACCCGCTCGGTAGTTGTGGTGTTACCGGCGTCAATGTGGGCAATGATGCCGATATTGCGCATGAGTTCGAGCGGGAATTCCCGTGTCATTTCAACAACACTCTCTACGGTTCTTGAGGCGCCAGGTCTCGGTCAACCTGAGTCGATCGGCTGAGCCGACTCACTGGACACCAAGTGAGAACAAGGTACGCTTTACAAATTTACCATCGGAAGTGAGCAAAGGCCCGATTGGCTTCGGCCATCTTATGCGTTTCGTCTTTCTTCTTGATCGCCGCACCGTTGCCTTGCGCGGCGTCGATCAATTCACCCGCTAACTTTTCCATCATGGACTTGCCGCCACGCGAATTCGCGGCCGCCAGCAGCCAGCGCATCGCCAATGTATTGCGGCGATCGGTGGGCACTTCGACCGGCACTTGATACGTCGCGCCGCCAACCCGTCGAGGCTTTACCTCGATCTGCGGTGTCGCATTTTTCATCGCCTGCTCAAAAACTTCCAGCGGCGCGCGCTTGGCACGTTCTTCGATTAAAGCAAAAGATCCGTAGAGGACGCGCTGCGCGGTACTCTTCTTTCCGCCGCGCATCATCCGTTGGATGAATTGCTGAACAAGAATACTGTTGTAGCGTAAATCCGGCGCTAGAGGCCGCTTAACCGCACGAGCCCGTCGTGACATATGCTTCTTTACTCCTGATAGCCTAAGCCGCGGGTTTTACTTTAGGCCGCTTGGCGCCATACTTCGATCGGCCTTGTGAGCGTTTTTCAACGCCAGCCGTATCCAAGCTGCCGCGCACAATGTGATAGCGTACACCGGGCAAGTCCTTCACCTTACCCCCTCGCACTAACACCACCGAATGCTCCTGCAGATTATGGCCTTCACCCGGAATATATGCCGAGACTTCAATGCCATTCGATAAACGCACACGCGCAACTTTGCGCAGCGCCGAGTTCGGTTTCTTGGGTGTTTGCGTCCGCACGATGGTGCACACTCCGCGTTTCTGCGGCGCGCCTTTGGCGCGGCGCATCCGCCGCTGGGCAAATGAGTTCCACGTGAACTGCAATGCAGGCGACTTGCCCTTGCGGCGCTTTACCTTGCGGCCTTTTCTAATCAGTTGATTGATCGTCGGCACTTGACTTCAACCTCCGTGAAAAAAGACCACCTCGAAAGCACGATGGCCTTTCCTCGGAAAACAAATCGTTCCTAATTGTCAGGCAGCGGGAGTAAGCCGCGCCATTCTGTCCAGCGACGTGCGATAGTACCATACTGCACGGAGTCTGTCAACCCAGCGATCAGAAAATTTCGGTGTGATGGCGTCGATTAAGCGTCATTATCTTCGCCGGCAAGACTGCCCAGCAGACCCATACTTAGTTTCGGCACACGCTGACGCTCTTCATCTTTTCCAAAGCGCATCACTTCACCTGTATCCGTGATCGCTTCAACCGCGAGCCCCAGCGATTGCATTTCTTTCACCAACACTCGGAAGGATGCAGGAATCCCCGGCTCTTCAATCTTCTCACCCTTCACGATCGATTCGTAAGTCTTGACGCGGCCTTGCACATCATCCGACTTAACGGTGAGCATTTCTTGCAAGGTATGAGCCGCACCATAGGCTTCGAGCGCCCACACTTCCATTTCACCGAAGCGTTGACCACCGAATTGAGCCTTGCCACCTAATGGCTGCTGAGTAACCAATGAGTATGGGCCAGTCGATCGGGCGTGCACCTTATCCTCAACCAAGTGGGCGAGTTTCATCATGGTGATAATGCCCACCGTTACAGGTTGATCGAATTGATCGCCCGTCTTGCCATCGAACAGCGCCATCTTGCCCAACGTTGGAATCGGCTCATTGATCTCGGCACTGACTTGCTGCGCGCGTTGCATCACTTCGGCAGCCGGGGCTTTCATCATATCCACTTCATGTACTTGCAACCACAGTCGTAAACAAGCATCGATCACATCGAGATCGGCCTGCTTCTTCACGCCATGCACGCGGCCATCATCTTCGAACGCCAGCAGGTAATCCGGATCGAAGCCTTTCTCTCGCAACCATTCGCGCAAGATCGTTCGCCGGATATACGTTTCATCGGTCGCCAGTAAATCTTCATCATAATCTTTGCCAGCCAACCAATCAGCCAAATACAAGCGGCGAACTTCATCATCATCATCCAATTCTTCGGCTTGATCCTCAACGCCCTGCTCTTTTAACCAGGCCCAGGCATGCGCAGTGACATCCAGCCACGCCGCATCGATCAGCCAGGCGCGCGCCAGTTCGGCCTCGATCTCTTCTTCGTCCGCGCCGTCGAAGACCGGCGTAATCGCGCGGAAGCCCAACCGATCGGCCGCCCAGCCTAAATGGGTTTCAAGAATCTGCCCAATGTTCATTCGGCCTGGTACACCCAGTGGGTTCAGAATAATGTCAACCGGCGTGCCGTCTTCTAAGAATGGCATGTCTTCAATCGGCACGACCTTGGAGATAACACCTTTGTTGCCATGACGACCGGCCATCTTGTCGCCTTCGGTCAGCTTGCGCTTCTGCGCCACTGAGACGCGCACCATCTTATCCACACCCGCAGGCAGATCGCGATATTCATCGCGCGTAAAGATCTTGACATCGACAACCTTGCCGTGCTCGCCATGCGGCAAGCGCAGCGAAGAGTCCTTCACTTCACGCGCCTTCTCGCCGAAGATCGCGCGCAGCAATTTCTCTTCTGGGGATAATTCTTTCTCGCCCTTCGGCGTAATCTTGCCGACGAGAATATCATTCGGGCCAACTTCGGCACCAACGCGGATGATGCCGTCCTCATCCAAATCCTTGAGCGCCTCTTCACCGACGTTGGGAATATCATGCGTGATCTCTTCCGGCCCCAGCTTGGTATCGCGCGCTTCAACTTCATGCTTCTCAATGTGAATCGACGTGAACTTGTCTTCACGCACTAAGCGCTCACTGATCAAGATCGCGTCTTCGTAGTTGCCGCCTTCCCAAGAAATGAAAGCACACAGCACATTTTGGCCCAATGCCAGTTGGCCGTTCTGCGTACTCGATGAATCGGCCAACACATCGCCCTTCTTAACACGTTGGCCCTTGCGCACGATCGGGCGCTGATCAATACAAGTGCTTTGATTGCTGCGGTTAAACTTCCGCAGCTTGTAGATCTTCTTGCCCTTCTTGGTCTGCACTTCGACCTGCTTGCCGGTCACGCTGATCACTTCACCGTCTTCTTCGGCGGTGACGACTTGGCCGGAGTCAACCGCAGCCTGCCACTCCATACCAGTCGCAACCAGCGGCACTTCCGGCATCAACAACGGGACAGCTTGAGCTTGCATGTTCGAGCCCATCAACGCGCGGTTCGCATCGTCGTGTTCAAGGAACGGAATCAACGCCGCCGAGATACCGACGATCTGGCGCGGCGCAATATCCATATAGTCAATTCGCTCCGGCGCTTCAAAGACAAACTTCTCTGAATAGCGCGCCGAGATGCGCTGATCGATGAAGCGCTGCTTGTCGTCAAGCGGCGCATTGGCTTGCGCGATGACGTAGCGGTCTTCAACATCCGCCGACATATATTCGATCTCATCGCCGACGTAAGGGATGATCTTGATCTCAGGCATACCGGCGGCGGCGATCTTCTTGATCAAATCGTTCGTAACTTCAACGCCCGCTAGCCCAACCGTTGCGCCTGTGCTCGAATCGATCACATCCTGACGCAACGTCTGCCCTAGCAATTTTTCGGAGTGGCCCGGTAAAGTGCGGACCACCTTACGATAAGGCGTTTCGATAAAGCCGTATTCATTCACACGGCCATAGGTGGCCAGACGCCCGATCAATCCAATGTTCGGTCCTTCCGGTGTCTCGATCGGGCAGATGCGGCCATAGTGCGAGTGATGCACGTCGCGGACATCGAAGCCGGCGCGTTCACGGCGCAAACCACCCGGCCCCAACGCCGATAGTGTTCGCTTGTGGCGCAATTCCGCTAACGGATTGGTTTGATCCATAAATTGCGACAACTGCGACGATCCAAAGAACTCGCGAATCGCCGCGACAACCGGCCGGATGTTCACGAGCGCGATCGGCGTCATAGCGCCCGCCTCGCGAATGCTCATGCGCTCCTTGACGACACGCTCCATGCGGCGTAAGCCAATGCGCAGCTTATTCTGAATTAACTCGCCCACCGTCTTCACACGGCGATTGCCTAAGTGATCGATATCGTCGACGGATTCCAAGCCGTTATTAATTCGGATAATATGCTCAACGACTTTAATCAAGTCGGCTTTGGTGATCGTGCGGATTTGCTGATTCACACCCAAGCGCTGATTCAACTTGTAACGGCCGACGCGCTCCAAATCATAGCGGCGCCGATCGAATAACTGATCGCGCAAATAACTGCGCGCGTTATCCAATGTAGGCGGATCGCCCGGGCGCATCTTGCGATAGAATTCCAGCAAGGCCTCTTCCGCAATCGTTCGCTTATCGCGTGGTTCAAGATTGCCTTCCTGCCGGATCGTCGTCAGGATGTATTGATGATCAGGGTTGTTGTCGATATGCTCAAATAGCTGCAGGATTTCATCGTCCTGCCCGGTCTTCAATAGATCGCTAGAAGATCCGTCATCGATAGCTGCCAATGCGCGCAGTAAGATGGTGACCGGAATGGTGCGCTTGCGATTAAACTTTAAAGTAATATAATCACTCTTGCGCGTTTCGAATTCCATCCACGCGCCGCGATCAGGAATGACCTTGGCCTGGGCCAGCACGCGGCCAGAGGAGAGATCCGGGTCGGCATCGAAATACACGCCGGGCGATCGAATCAACTGCGATACAACGACACGCTCCGTACCGTTATAGATGAAAGTGCCATTCTCGGTCATCCATGGGAATTCGCCGAGGAAGATATCGTTGACCACGTGCTCGTTGGTTTCTTTGTTAACCAACGCCACTTTAATGTAGAGACCGCGGGCAAAAGTGAGATCGCGCTCTAAGCATTCCTTTTGATTGAACTTGGGCTCTTCAAACCAAAAACTCAGTCCGAACTGTTTGGCTTCAGGGCTGTCGCCGGGGAAATACAGTTTCAATGAGCCATTGAAACTATCGATCGGTGATACTTCATCGAAGAGTTCGCGCAGGCCTTGATTAATGAACCAGTTAAAGGAGTTGAGCTGAATTTCGATGAGGTTGGGCAGTTGATGTAAATCGGGAATGCGGGCATAAGTCTTGGCGGCAAGAGTTCGAGTCATTCAGTAGCTCCTATAAGGTAATGAAGGTAGCAAACGCAACTAAGGGGATAGCAATCCCCTTAGTGAATAGCGTTACTTTACAGTTTTTCGCAGACAGCAAAAGAACATTCTACAACGTAATGAGGATTCTGTCAACAAGCAAAATCGAGGTTTTTTCAATTCGCGTTAAGTTCCGATTTACTCTGTAGTTCAAAACTATCAGACAAATTCACCCATCGCCACTTCACTTCAACAAGAGCGA
>JBGQGR010000002.1:0-21118 GCA_041497495.1 Anaerolineae bacterium
CAGACGTGTCGCTTATTCGTTTGAGTATACGTCAATCTTCGTCTGCGTCAAGCTGCTTTTTGTTTGATCCGAGATGCACGCTTTGACTTTACAAACGTCAAAGGGTTAGAGATTAGAAAAACAACCGATTGATCGTCGTTCTTGTCGAAACGTTATCAGGCGAAGGAGAGTATGTTTCCCTCTCAGATCGACGCATTTGTTTTTGTCGATGGGAGAGGGGTCAGGGGTGAGGCATGTTACAATTCTCCGCATGTCATCTCGCATTCAGTATTCCGTCATCCGCAGCCTAATTGTTGGTGCTTTGCTCGCTTCAACACTTCTGCCCGCATCTGCTCAATCCGATCCGGTAGCTGACATCCTGTCCCGCATCAACGTTTTGCGCGTGCAGAATGGATTGCTGCCATTGGCGTTGAGTAACATTCTTGGCATATCAGCGCAGCAGCACAGCGAAGATATGGCCGCCACCGGCAGCGTCGATCACACCGGTTCGGATGGATCGACACCGCTGACGCGCATTCAAGCCGCGGGCTATGGTCACTGGCACGACTTCTCGTATTACGGTGAAAACATTTACGGCGGGCAAAGCGCCACCGTCGAAATCGCCTGGAACTTTTGGATCAACTCCTCGCCGCACCTCAAAAATTTATTGAACACACACTATCGCGAAGTCGGCATCGGCGCAGCGCCTGGCAGTAACGGCGGCGCTTACTACACGCTCAATTTTGGTGCGCAGCCGAATATACTGCCGTTCTTCATCACTAAGAATGATCTGAGTGCGGTCAAGTCTACTGACCTTACTTTGATTCTGTTCAACGAAGACGATGCGTCGACGGGCGAAGGCGCAAACATCATTGGGCGCGCCACCGAGGTTCGCATTGCCGAAGGTGATGATACGAGCAACGCGACTTGGCAGCCGTGGGCCGCGTCGATCGATTTTCAATTGTCGGACACGATCGGATCGCACACGATCACGATCGAGTATCGCGACGATCTGAAGCGCAGTACGAAATATTCCCGCACTATCACGTTGAGTACGGTGGACAACACTGAGCCAACGGTTACCCCGATCGCTACTCTCGCCCCGACGAGTGCTCCAACGCTTGAAGCGACGATTGTTGTAGTCAACACACTGGCACCCACGGAAACGGCCACGCCGCTGCCAACGGAAACGCTCGCGCCGACAGACACACCTGAACCTACATCCACCTCTACACTTGAACCGACATCCACAGCGAAACCGTCGCCAACTTCGACGCCAACACCATCGATCACGCCGACGCCGCCGTTTGGATCGCGTTTGACGCCGCCCGCACCCGCGCCCGTGCCAACCGACCGACCGCTGGATGGCGATTTAGCCGGTATGCCCGATTGGTTGCTGCCTGCGTTCGGAACCTTGCAGGTCTTGGTGTTGATCGTCGGTGTCATCGTGTTTGTCAAACGATCGATCAAATGATCATAGTTGCACCGTCATAGGAGAAACTAGCGGAGCCCGAACCACTAAATTTCTGAGCAACGAAGCAATCTGATTGATAATCAAAAGAGATTGCTCACCTGCACTGCTCCGTGGTACATCCTGCGGATGCCCCATCGCAGGACATTGCGGTGCAAGGGTCGTCGCGCTGCGCGCTTACCTACCCTGTCAGCTTCGTACAGGGTCGCAATGACGCCCGGTATGATCTAATGAACAAACAACTCCACATACTCTTTTCAGCCGCATGCTTACTCTTCTTGCTGACAGCGTGTTCATCCTCACCGACTAGCACGCTTGCAATCGCGCCTTCTGTTGTGCCCACCGCCTCTCCTTCGCCGGTGCCGACCCTCACTCCCTCACCGACACTGCGTCCCACAGACTTGTGGATCGGATCGAGCGACGTGCAAATTCATCCCGACGGCGATCTCTACAGCGGCGATCGGATCAGTTTCCACATTAGCGCGCACAATGATAGTCAAGCCACACTCTTCCGCGTGCCGGTTCAAGTTCAAGCCGGCAATCGATCGTTTGAGGCCACCATCGGCTCGATCGGCGCGAGTGAATCCAACTCGACTGATCTGACTTGGGTCTGGAACACAGCCGGTCTCAGCGGCACACAGCCGGTTACGATCACGCTCGATCCGAATCAGACGCTCATTGCAGGCGACGAAAATCGAACGAACGATCGCGTTGCCTTCCAGATCGATCTCAACCCGATCGCGGCTCAGCCGCTTAGCGAGCGAAATGCTAAATGGGTCACTGTGACTTCGCACTGCTGCCACATCCACTATATCAGCGGCACAACCGCCGAACGGGACATCACTACGATCAAGCAGACGATCGATGACGCGTTGGCTTTTGTAACCGATCGGATGAAACGAATACCGCCGCCGAAACTGGATGTGTACTTGATCGATCGCGTGTTGGGTCAAGGCGGGTTGGCGAACAGTGTTGTGATCATCTCGTATCTCGATCGCAATTATGCCAGCGGCGAATTCAGCCAAGTCATGCGCCATGAATTCAGCCACCTCCTCGATCGATCGCGTCTGCACGGTCATCAACCGCTATTCTTGTTGGAAGGCTTTGCCGTGTATACAACCGGGGGGCATTATCGAATTGAATCGGTCGCAAATCGCGCAGCAGCCCTGCTCGGCACGGATCGATATCTTCCGCTCAAAAAACTGATCGACAATTTCTATCCCAGCCAGCATGAAACGGGTTATGCCGAAGCCGCGGCTTTCTTGCAATACTTGGTGGAGCGCTTTGGGGCCGAGAAGTTCGATCGGTTTTACACCAATCTGCCGCATGCGCCGTCGCTGTCGGATTCCGAACTGATCGATCGCGGCTTGCTGCAAACGTTCAACATCGGCCTGGATGATCTGGAGCGTGATTGGCAAGCGTGGCTGCGCAAACAACCTGTGACGGACGCCGATCGAACTTCGATGACTGATAGCATTGCGTATTATGATGCGGTGCGCCGCTATGAGCAGCTGGCCGATCCGTCCGCGTACTTGTTAAGTTTCTGGACGCCGGACATTCAATCTGCAGAGGCGCGCGGCATCACCGCCGATTATCAACGCCAGCCCGATCGGCCGGAGAACATCGCGCTCGAAACGATGTTGATCGCCGCTGATCAATCATTAGCGCACGGCGATCGAGATTCGTTCAGCGCGTTGTTGGCGAGTGTGAATGACGTATTGGATCATCATCTACAGTTTGACGATCCGCTCGCTGCGCAATATCTTGCCGTCGTCAGAGCAATAGTGGCGGACGGCTACGAGCCACAATCGATCGTGATTGCGAACGGCATAGCCGAAGTTGTGGCGACACGTGGTGCTGCGGCGTTAGTCCATTTAACCGCCAAACTCGATCGAGATCAATGGACGCTTCAGTTGGCGGAGTGATCTTATCGAGCCGCAGAATGATATAATGGGCGTGAATAGCCCTGGCAGGAGATGGACCATGCTTCAATCCAAGCTTAAATTTCCAATCGAATCCATTCAATCTCTTTGCCGCCGCTATCGCGTTCGAGAGTTATCGGTTTTCGGATCGGCGCTGCGCGAAGACTTTAAGACCGATAGCGATGTCGATTTGCTTGTCGAATTTGAACCTGACGCGCAGATCGGTTTTATCAGCCTATCTCGCATGCAGCGCGAGTTATCGGCTATTTTGCAGCGCCCCGTCGATCTCGTGCCGAAAGGCGGATTAAAACCGACGATTCGCCAAGAAGTGCTATCGACGGCGGAGGTTATCTATGCGGCGTGAAGAATTATATTTGAGAGACATTGTTGAAGCCGTCGACGCAATCGATCGATTCATTGGTGATAATGATTACGACTCGTTTGCAGACAATGATCTGCTGCACAGCGCTGTCCTGCAAAAGTTGACAATCATCGATGAAGCCGCTGCCAGACTGCCGGAGGATTTTCAAAAGCGGCAGCCTGAAATTGAATGGGCCGATATTGTTGGCTTTCGTAACATCGCCGTTCATGCCTATTTTGCGGTGCAGTGGTCGATCGTATGGGTTGCGGCAACGCAAGATGCACGAGGTCTTCGTGACAAAGTCACAGATATTCTCACACGTGAATATCCTGATGCAAGCTCAGCCGAATAAGAAACAGGAGACCCGCGTAATGGTCAAATTGATCGCTCTCTACAAGAAGCCCGCAGAGGCTGAAGTCTTCGAGCAGCACTACACGCAAATTCACATCCCGCTGGTCGAAAAGATCCCCGGCATTCGCAAGACCGAATGGAGCCGCATCACCGCTTCGCCAACGGGTGAAGCGCCGTATTACATGATGTACGAGATGTATTTCGATAATATGGATGCTTATAAAGTAGCTATGCGGTCAGAGGAAAATAAAGCAGCGGGTAAGGATTTAATGAGCTTTGCCCAAGAGGTGGTCACGCTGATGGTGGCCGATGCGTATGAAGACGAGATCGAGAAATGAGCAATTAACAATTTTCAGTGAACAATATGACTGCTAAATCGTCATTGCGACCCCGTACAAAGCAGACAGGGCCGGTGAGCGCTTTTGCGACGAAGCAATTCCCCAATCGATTTTGAGATTGCTTCGCTCCGCGCGTAATGACGGTGGTTGAGCAATGACGAACAATGAGGAATAATGGATTCTCGGCCTTACGTTGGTCAACCAACCAACACATTTGATTTCAAGAATATTCTATATCGCAAGCAAGATCGCGTTGCAACGGTCACCTTCAATCGACCGGAAGTGTTGAACTGCGTCAACTATCCGACGCTGCTTGAACTCTCGACGGCGTTTCATGATGCTGCGTTCGATGACGGAATTGCGGTCGTCGTTTTGACCGGCGCGGGCGATCGGGCGTTCTGTACGGGCGCGGACATGAAAGAGCAACAGCAATTCATTGAACGGCCGCGCGATTACTATAAATGGATGGGTGCGTTCATCGAAGTGCACGAGCGGCTGCGCAACATCGGCAAGCCGACGATTGCGCGCTTGAATGGCCTCGTTGTGGGTGGTGGCAATGAATTCAACCTGTCGTGCGATCTGGCGATCGCGGTGGAAGACATTTACATTCGACAGGTCGGCGCGAGTCATGGCTCGGTCGCGGCGGCAGGCGCAACGCAGTGGCTGCCGTTGATCGTCGGCGATCGGCGGGCACGAGAAATTTTGATGTTGAATGAAGAGATTCCGGTGCAGAAAGCGCTGGAGTGGGGTCTGGTCAATCAAGTTGTGCCGCGATTGCAATTGGATAACGCAGTTGCAGCGATAGCGCAGAAATTGATCGATAAGTTTCCAGAGATCATGCGCTATACTAAACAGCAATTGAATTTCTGGCGCGATTTCTCGTGGCATATGACGATCGGCCACGCGCGCGATTGGCTGGCGATCCACAACCTGTCGCCCGAAACATTGGAAGGCGTGCACTCGTTCGCGGAAAAGCGCAAGCCCGATTATGAATCGCTGCGCGATCGGGCCGAGCAAGATCGATCGCCGGAGTATCCGCACGGTGCGCCGACGATCGCCTGTCCGCACTGCGGCATGCAGAATCTGCCGTCGCAATTCAAATATTGCGGCAACTGCGGAAAAGAGTTGGACGCTGATTAACTTTCAGGCGTCATGGCGAGCCCGGCAAGGGCGAAGCAATCTCATTGAATAGTGAAGAGAGATTGCTTCGCCGCAAAAGCGCTCACCTGCCCGGTCTGCTTGGTACAGGGTCGCAATGACGGATCGTTTGGAGTAATTGTGCAATTTAAAGATAAAGTTGTGTTAGTCACCGGTGCCGGTCGTGGCATCGGCAAAGCCATCGCATTGGCGTTCGCTCAAGCCGGCGCGCGCGTGGCGGTCAACGACATCAATCCCGATTCGTGCGAAGCGACCGCGAAAGAGATCAACTCGATCGGCGGTGAAGCAACCGCCTGGCATTGCGATGTGACCAACAAGCTGGGCGTGCAGACCATGTTGATCGGCATCGAAGATCACTGGCAGCAGATCGACATCTTGATCAACAATGCGGGCGTCGAGCCGCATAAATCGATCGTGACGATGGACGAATGGGATTGGGATCGCACGATCAATGTGAACTTGAAAGGCGCGTTCCTGTGTTCGCAATCCGTCGGGCGCATGATGCGCGATCGGGGCGGTGGCACCATCGTCAACATCGCCTCAATCGCCGGCCGCGCGGCGGGTCTGCGGGATCGATCGGCGTACGTGGCGAGCAAAGCGGGTTTGATCGGCTTCACCAAAGAATGCGCGCGCGAATTTGCCGCGTACAACATCCGCGTGAATGCCGTTTGCCCCGGCGTGATCATCACCGAGATGACGGCGCACTTGCGCGAGAATGAAGCGCAGATAAAAAAGTGGCTGGAAGATATTCCGCTCGGTCGATTAGGCGATCCGGCTGATGTGACCGGCCTGGTTTTGTTTTTATGCTCCGATGTTGCGCGCTATATCACCGGGCAGGCCATCCATGTCGATGGCGGGAAAGTAATGACTTAATGACAAACAACAAAATATTTTTTAGGCAACATCGGTTGTGCACTGCCTGGTTAATTTCGATTGGAATGATTTTGATCGCGTGCAACAACGCGCAGACGCTGCCCAATACCGCTCAAACGATCGAATACCGTGGCCCGAAGTTCGGTTTTCGATTGTCTTATCCGGCTCAATGGCAAGCGCTGGAAGATCCGCCGCCAATGGTCGGCGATAATCCGACTATCTTGCACGCGGTGACGCTGCAGCCGCCGCAGGCTTCCAAAGCGCTGGTGGTTGTTTACATTCAAACATTGACGACGACGCAGACTTTAGCTGAATATGCCAGCCAGCAAATGATCAGTCTGGGCGCGAATGAAGTAGGTGCGACGTTCTCTGATCTGGCGGTCACACAATTGGGCGGGCTGGATGCGCGTTCGACTAATGCGGCCGATGAGAAGTCGCAATTGCGCCGCATGATCATCACGCTCAATAGCTCCAAAGCTTACGCGGTGCTGCTGTTCGGTCCGCCGAATAATGATCTGGCCGCTCAGTTTGAGGCGATGGTGCAGTCTTTCCAGTTCCTACCATGACCAATTCAACTCCCCCGCCTGCCTCAATAGTCGATTTGTTGATCGTCGATGATGATGCCGATCTGCGTGAACTGCTGCGGTTCTACTTCACCAATCTGGGCTATCGCACTGAAACGGCGGCAAATGGCCACGAAGCGATCAAGCTGTGCGAACGATCGAAGCCGCGCTTGATCCTGCTCGACATTAAGCTGCCCGGACCTGGCGGCTATGAAGTGTATCAAGCCGTGCGCGAGATGCCGGGCACCAACAACACGTCGATCATTTTCTTGACTCAGCATAACACGCGCGATGATCGCTTGATTGGACTTGGCCTCGGCGCGGACGACTTCATCGGCAAACCGTTCGATGTGCAGGAACTGCGGCTGCGGGTGGAGCGTCGGTTAAGGAAATGAATCACGGACACTTGCACCGCACTGTCCGAAGGATGTTGCAGTGCAGGTGTTGCACGGATTTCATGGAGGGAAAGAAAAACAAATCAGCGTAATCCGTGTTAGCTGAGGTTAAATGATTTGGGTGATTCGTGTACCCAGCGGACTTCGAAGACAGGAGATTGACCGATGGATCACCAGTTGATACTCGAAATGCTCCGCCGCAGCGCCGATGATGTGCGGCGCATCATGGAATCGATCGGGCCTGATCAGCTGCACTGGCATGAAGAGCAGGAATGGTCGCCGCATGAAACGCTGGGGCACATGGTCGAAACCGAGCGGCAAGTAGACTTGCTCCGCATTGAGCGTATCGCTACAGAAGATCAGCCGCTGCTCAAATATTTTGATGAAAGCGAGTGGCATGCCCGGCATTACAGGCCTGAGCGATCCGTCGCAGAAATGCTCGCGGATTATCTCGAGGCGCGCGCGCAGGAAATAAACGTCCTTCAAGCGCAAGCCGATTGGACACGCTGGGGCCTGCACGAGACCGTTCAGAAACGTTACTCACTCGATTTTATGGCGCGCCACGCGTTGAATCACACTTGGGAACATCTGAATCAGATCGAGACGACGCTGCTGCATTGTGAGTTGGCGAAACAAAATAAAGAGTGAATAGTAATTAGTATTGGCCTTGCCGCTAATTACTATTTACTCATCAGGCATCACTGCATTTTCTCATGTCCGACACCGAGCCTCTCTCCCCTCGACAACGGGCGACACTCACCGCCATCTGTGACACACTCGTGCCGTCGATCGATCGTGCCGACGATCCGTCCGGTTTCTGGAGGCGCAAGGCTTCTGATCTGAATGTGCCTCAATTAATTATTGAGACCGTGTTCACGCTGCAAGATGGAGTGAGTCAAGCGCAGTTCAAGCAGCTCTTGAGTCTGCTCGATAATCCGATCACCAGTCTGGCGTTGACCAGTCATTTCAAACGCTTTGTCGATCTATCAGCGCGCGAACGCGAAGCAGCTCTGCAGCGTTGGTCGCTGTCTCCGATCGGTTTACTGCGCCAGGGATTTCAAGGCCTCAAACGTTTGACGCATGTTTTGTACTACATCACTTTGGATGCGAAGGGCACCAATCCAAATTGGCAAGTCATGGGCTATCCCTCAGCGCCGCAGCTCGAGCGGCATCATTCCTCGGCCACCTTGCGTTCGACAGCCGTTGATTCTGATCTCACGCTTGAGTGTGATGCAATCATCGTCGGATCGGGTGCGGGCGGCGGAGTTGTTGCAGGTGAGTTAGCCCAAGCCGGTAAGTCGGTGATTGTTTTGGAAAAAGGTGGCCACTTCGATGAGCATACTTTCCCAGACAAAGAGGCGGATGCTTATCGCATGTTGTATGAGAATCAAGGCATATTGACCACGCGCGATTTCGGCTTCGTCCTGCTGGCCGGATCGACATTGGGCGGTGGCACGACGATCAATTGGGCGGCCTCATTTCGGACGCCGGATTTTGTGTTAGAAGAATGGTCACGCGCTTACGGTCTCAAGGGTTTTCTCGATTCAAGTTTTCAGCAATCGCTGGATGCGGTGTGTCAACGCTCCAGTGTGAATGTCGCCGAAGCGAAGCCCAATCCGCAGAATCAAAAATTACAACAAGGCTGTCTCGCGTTGAATTATCGCGCTGCGCCTATTCCCTGCAACGTACAAAGCTGCGGCGACACCCGGCAGTGCGGTTTCTGCGGCTTCGGCTGTGCGCTGGGTTCAAAGCAGAGCACACTCAAGACTTATTTGCAGGATGCCGTCGATAACGGGGCGCGGGTCATGACAAACGTTCAGGTCGATCGAATTTTGATCGAGCACGGTAAAACGATCGGGGTGACTGGCAGCTCGATCGATCCCGCTGGCCGATCGAGGCACGTCACCGTTCGATCGAAGATCGTTGTCGTCGCCGCCGGATCGATCCATTCACCTGCGATCTTAATGCGATCGCGCATCGATAATCGCAGCATCGGTTTGAATTTGCATCTGCATCCCGCGTCAGCCACCTTTGGCTTGTATGAGCAGCCGATCGAGACGTGGTATGGTACGATGATGGCAATTTACTGCGATCAGTTTGAGAATCTCGACGGGCGGCATTACGGCTTCAGGATCGAGACACCGCCCGCGCATGTGGGCTTGTGGGGTTTGGGGCTGCCGTGGTCGAGCGGTGAGCAGCACAAGCAATTGATGCTTAACGCGAAGCACTTCGCAGCTTTCTTCGCGCTGAGCCGCGATCGAGATGGCGGCCGCGTGACGATCGATAAGCGCGGGCGGCCGATCATGCATTATCGACTTTCAAAACATGACGGCGATCTCATTAAGCGCGGCTTGATTGAAACCGTGCGATTGCATGTGGCGGCCGGCGCTCAGGAAGTTGGCGGGCCTATTACGGGTTTGCCGACATATCGATCATCGGACGGAGCGTTGGAGGCGTATCTGGATCGCCTGCAGCGCCGGCCACTGCGCACGAACGGCGTCATGTTGTTCAGCGCACATCAAATGGGCACTTGTCGCATGGGCACCGATCGATCATCGAGTGTGATCGATGCCCACTGTGAATCGCATGACGTACGCGGCTTGTTTGTGACCGATGGCAGTTCGCTGCCGAATGCGCCCGGCGTCAATCCGATGATCACGATCATGGCCGTGGCGCATCAGGCGGCGCAGTACATTAAAACACGATGCTGAGTGCGGAATGCGGATTGGGGTGATCGTCATTGCGAGGAGTGCCGAAGGCACGACGAAGCAATCTCGTCGGTTATTATTGAGATTGCTTCGCTCGCAATGACGTCTGATTAACTGATCACTATGCTTGGCAGAACGATTGACGGCTACGAAATTACGCAAGAAGTCGGGCGCGGCAATGCGGCTGCAGTGTATGCCGCGCGCCAACAGCCCGTCGGACGCTATGTGGCGCTCAAGGTCTTCGATCACCTGACGCTCGATTCGACGGCGCGCTTGAAGCAGCTATTCACTCAGATCGAAGCGATCGATCACGTGAACATCCTGCCGATGTACGACAGCGGGCAGATTGATGATCGCGTGTACTGGGTGATGCGCTGCATGCCCACCGGTGCGTTGAAGACCCGATCGCGCATGCCGCTTGATCCGATCGATCGATTGATCGGCCAAGTTGCGTCCGCGCTGGATTACGCGCATCAGCACGATCTGGTGCATGGCAGTCTTAAACCGTCGAACGTGCTGCTCGATCATGCCGGCAATGCGTTCGCGTGCGATTTTGGTGTGGCGCAAATCGTCGGGCAATCTCCTACCGATTATCCGCTGCCTGAACAACGCCGCGATTTCAAGCCCGACGTTCGATCCGATGTGTACGCGTTGGGCGCGCTGGCTTACGAATTATTGACGGGTCGTCCGCCGATCGATCTGCGCGGGCGCGAACAAGATCGATTAAATTGGCGCGTGGCACTGCCGCCGCTGCCCAGTTCGATCAATTCCAATCTTTCAACCGCGGTCGATGCGGCGATCATGAAAGCACTGTCGATCGATCCAGCGCAGCGTTATCAATCCACGCTAGAATTCGCTGAAGCGTTCACCCAAGCGCGGGGTACAGTTGAATCGATGCGAGCTGAGACGAAGCCGCTTGATCGAGTTTCAGCCCCCTCGGCGCGCCGCGTCAGGCCAGCACGCGCAAAAATCGATTGGCGCTGGATCGCGGGCGGGATCATCGGGCTGCTGATCTTGATCGGGTTAATCAGCGTCCTTTCAGCACAACCTCAAGCGGCAGTTGTTCGATCGACGCAAACACCACAATCGATCGCTGCTCCTACACCGACATCGATTCCGATCGCAGCGCCTGTACCATCGAGCGTGCCGACCAGCGAACCAAGTGTTACACCTACCTCGATCGTTTCAGCCACACCGATCATTTCCGTGACGTCGACCATTGCGCCAACGCTTAAGCCACCCCTTGCGCCCCCTGCCACCGTGCGCGTATCGGCCACGCCGACGCCGACCGCACCGATCAGTATCGAGCCGTTGACGCTGCTGATTCCGCGCAAGGAAGATCGATCGAATTTGATTTTGTTGTTTCATACTCATATCCGGCCGGATGACGCCGGACTGATCGGAATGCTGTCGATGTCCATTCCATCGCTCGAGCCGCTGATCAAAGGACGAAGTTTAGCGGAAGTTGGCTCGGGCGATCAGACGCTCAGTGTATCGATCGCATTGAACTGCTATTTGTTAGTGGATTCGATCACGACACAACAAATTCTGTTGATTGTGCATAATCCGCAAGGCAAAACGATGTATGCCCAGTCGTTGGATTATACGAAGACATGGTGCCGGTGACCCCACCCTGGCCCTCCCCCGTTTCGTGGAGAAGGAACGCGAGGAGCGTTTAATGGATTACACAACTATCTTAACTTCAATTTCAGATCGCGTGGGGCTGGCGCAGATCAATCGGCCGCAGCAGATGAACGCGTTGAATGCTTCGGTGATGGAAGAACTAGCGCTGGCGCTGGAAGAATTCGATCGAAATGATCAAGTCGGCTGCATGGTCATCACCGGCAATCAACGCGCGTTCGCGGCGGGCGCAGATATCAAAGAGATGGCCGAGGCCAGCGCGATCGAGATGTTGAAGCGCGACAACATCGCGCGCTGGGATCGCATCAAGAAGATCAAGAAGCCGATCGTGGCGGCCGTGTCCGGTTTTTGTTTGGGCGGCGGCTGTGAATTGGCGATGGGTTGCGATCTGATCGTCGCGTCGGAATCGGCGCAGTTCGGTCAGCCGGAGATCAACATCGGCGTGATGCCGGGCGCGGGCGGGACGCAGCGACTGACCCGCGCCATCGGCAAGAGCAAGGCGATGGAGATGGTGCTGACGGGCCGCACTATGTTGGCGCGCGAAGCGGAACACTGCGGACTCGTGGCGCGCGTGGTGCCAGTTGAAGTTTATCTCGATGAAGCGTTGAAGTTGGCGAATGAGATCGCGTCGCGCCCGCCGATCGCCGTTCGTTTTGCGAAAGAGGCGATCAACAAAGCCTTTGAGACTTCACTGGCCGATGGGTTGGAATTCGAGCGGCGCTTATTCTATTTCTTGTTTGCGACGGAAGATCAAAAAGAAGGCATGCGTGCCTTCATCGAAAAACGCAAAGCGGACTGGAAAGGTCAATAATTCCCCTCTCATGACGACGGATTTTGAGATGTGTTTCAATCGAAAGATCATGAAGTCGTCCGGGGAGGGGCAAGGGGTGGGCTATGACTCTCTCTCATGCAGACATCATCACAGGTCTTCAATCGATTGGGTTGACGAATGACAGCAAAGTCTTGGTGCATTCAGCATTGAGTGCGCTCGGCGAGGTCGATGGCGGCGCGCAGACCGTGCTTGAATCGTTGATGGCGGTCGCGGGCACGATCGTGATGCCGACCTTCACTTATCAGACGATGGTTTGGCCGCCGAACGGCCCGGCCGATAACGGCGTCGATTATGCGTCGATCGATTACAAGTCGATCAACGCCACGGCGGTTTTCTTCACGCCCGATTTGCCTGTGCATCCTAGCGTGGGTGAAATCGCCGAAGCGTTTCGCAAGATGCCAAATGTGTGGCGCAGTTCACATCCAGTCTTGTCGTTCACGGCAATGGGTGATGATGCCGCCGAAATGTTGGTGATGCAAACGATCGATCAGCCGCTCGGCCCGATCGAGTGGCTGCGCAATCACGGCGGCGATGTGCTGCTGCTCGGCGTCGATCATACGCAGAATGTCAGTCTGCATTACGCCGAGCATTTGGCGAACCGCCAACAATTTTTGCGCTGGGCGCTCACTCGTGTCGATGGGCGCGGCACGGCGATCGAACTGCCGAACTTCCCCGGCAAGTCCGACGGCTTCAATGCGATCGAACCGGAGATCAAGCCGATGACACGCTGGGCGAAGATCGGTGAAGCCGTGGTCAAGCGCATTCCGCTCGAATTGTTGATTCCGGTGGCCGTCGGCTTGATCGATGAGGAGCCGAAGGCGCTGCTGGCATAAATTAGATTTTGCATCAGCGAGACAAATAAGTTGGATTGAGCAACTATTCAATGCGCAGATTGAATGCTGAGTCGATAATTTTAGTTTGGGCGTTTCTAGGCATCTTGCTAGGTATAATGTTTGCCTCTGTCTCAAGCCTTGGTTACTTTGTGCAATGGCTAAAATTGCCGCCTCCGCCCGCAAGGGTTAGCGAAATACTCAACATTGTTGGGGCAAATGGTGCCTATGGGGTATCAATTAAAACTATTGATGGGAAAATCTATGTGTGCAATTATTCTTATGAAGAATGTTGGGTGTCTGATCAAGTACCTTCTAACTTTCGAGGTTCACCTTCGACAGTTAAACCATGCAACTATTCTAGGCCAGAGTTTTTCTTTGTAACCAATCCACCGCAAGACAGTGTTGATTGTATACAAGGCAGTGTTGGTCAAGCGGACGGCGGAGTTATACTTGCATATGAGATTGATAAGAACGGTGAAGTTTGGGAATGGAGTCATGCAAGCGGAATAGGCGTATTTCAAGACTTGTTTAACTTTTCTTTGATTGGTTTGTTCTCGGGAATAATCATTGGATGGATTGTGGCTAGCCGAGTGAGTAAATCCCGCAAGCAACGTCGAAGTCTTGATACGAGATTGACTTGAAGCATCAATCTTCATCCAACCTTAATACTTTCTTCATTACATTCCCAACTTCTCCATCAATAATGGATACCAATCTCTTTCATCACGGTATCCATCTTCCTTATGACTAAACATTCCCAATCGACAGATCAGCCCAAGTCCAAGCGCCCACTGTTATTCAAGATCGCCATCATCCTCGGCGGATTGCTGGTGCTGGGCACGGCGGGCGGCGTCACCGCCATGACGCTGGAGAACCGCGATTCGTTCTGCGCGTCGTGCCATGCCGAGCCGGAATATACTTACTTTCAGCGCGAATCCTCAATCACGCCCGTCGATCTGGCCACCTTCCATACGACGAAGAAAACGAACTGCATCGATTGTCATTCCGGCAATGGCATTGTGCCGGGCCGCATTAATTCGATGATGCTCGGCGCACGCGATTTGGTCTCATGGATCGGCGGACACGCCCCTCAACCCGCGCCGCTCAACACACCGATCGGCGATGAGAATTGTCTCAAGTGTCATCAAAATATTGCGGCTGCGCGCAACATGAACAATCACTTCCACGTGTTCTTGGCGCAATGGCAAGCCAAAGATCCGAACGCCGCTCAGTGTGTCAGCTGCCATCAAGGCCACAACAACTCCACGTCCGATAAAACGATCGCCTTCCTGGATCAACAAGCGACGACCGCCGTGTGCCAGCGCTGCCATACTTTCTCCGGTCAAGGCAACTAATCTCTTTCGAAAATAAATTTTTATCACGAAGGCGCAGAGAAAATAAACTCTCTGCGCCTTCGCGTCTCTGCGGTTTATTTCCTTCGATTGACAACCAGCGCAGTCGATGATAGGCTTCGCGTGCAGTCCAACTCATCTGAAGGAACATATTCATGTTCAAAAATTTGCCGACTGATCCTCAGGCCTTTATCGATTGGACGTGGGCGAATTACGAAACGTATTATCGCGATCTGGAAACTCGATCGTTAGACAGTAACACTGTGGCACAGTGGTTAGCCGATTGGACCTCCATCAGCCAGCGATTTTCCGAATCCTACTCACGCCTGCACGTCGCCACGACGTTGAACACTACCGATGCCGAAGCCGAGCAGCGCTATCACGCTTTCATCGGCAATGTCGTCCCCGCGATTGAAGCAGCTGATCAGAAACTAAAATTAAAATTACTGTTGAGCCAGCTGCAACCGATTGGGTTTGAGATTCCCTTGCGCAACATGCGCGCCGAAGCGGATTTGTTCCGCGCAGAAAATCTGCCGCTGCTGACGGAAAATCGAAAACTCGGATCGGAGTACAACAAGATCATCGGCGCGCAGAGCATTCAATGGAACGGCGAGGAGATTACCTTGCAGCAAGTCCGGCCGATCATCCAGAATTCCGATCGGGCTACACGCGAAAAAGCCTGGCGTGCGGCGGCCGATCGGCAGTTGGCTTCACGCAGCGCGATCAACGAGTTGTGGGTGAAGTTGATGAATGTGCGCGGACAAATTCCGCGCGCGAATGGCCTACCGAATTTTCTGGAATACAAATGGCGCGAACTCTTGCGCTTTGATTATTCGCCGGCCGACAGCGAAACTTTCCAGCGCGCGATCGAGAGCGTGGCGGTGCCCGCCGCCACGCGCATCTACAACAAAATGCGCGATCGGTTGGACGCGAAAACTTTGCGTCCGTGGGATCTCGATTTGGATCTCTATCCGATCAGTTATCCGCCCCTCAAGCCCTACACTTCGATAGATGAGCTGCTGGACAAGCCCTCGGCGATATTCCATCACGTCGATCCGCAGCTGGGCGAATATTACGACATCATGCGCCGCGAACAGTTGATCGATCCGTCTAACTATAAAGGTAAAGCACCGGGCGCCTACTGCACCGAATATACCGTGCAGAAGCGACCCTTCGTTTTCTTGAATTCAGTTGGCGTGCGTGATGATGTGCGGACTTTACTGCACGAATGCGGTCACGCGTTCCACGTCTTTGAAACGAACTATCTGCCGTACATTCATCAACTGCAAGTCACCATGGAATTTGCCGAAGTTGCCTCGATGGGTATGGAACTGCTCGCGGGGCCCTATCTCTCGAAGCGGAACGGCGGCTTCTATTCGGAGGCCGATGCCACACACGACCGCATCGATCATTTGGAGCGCATCATTTTATTCTGGCCATATATGGCCGTCGTCGATGCATTCCAGCATTGGGTCTACACTCACATTGAAGAGGCGACTGACGCGAACAACTGCGATCGAAAGTGGGCGGAGTTGTGGCGGCGCTTCATCCCCAGTGTCGATTGGAGCGGTCTCGAAGATTCGATGATGACCGGCTGGCATCGCAAGCAGCATATTCATCGCGCGCCGTTGTATTACGTGGAATATGGACTCGCGCAGTTGGGCGCAGTGCAAGTCTGGCGCAACGCGTTGAAAGATCAAGCCGGCGCAGTGAAGAGTTATCGACAGGCGCTGTCACTCGGCGCAACAGTTCCTTTACCTGAACTGTATAAAGCTGCTGGCGCCAAGTTCGCCTTCGATGCGCGCACATTAGGCGAAGCAGTTGACTTGATCGAATCACAGATCGTTCGATTGGAAAAGAATAAAGCTTGAACCGCTAAGACGCGAAGAATGCGAAGAGAAATAATAATCTTTGTGCACTTGGCGTCTTGGCGGTTAATTCCTCCCCATGACCACTTGCCTCGTTCTTGGCGCGACCGGCTTCATCGGCGGACAAATTGTTCGATCGGCGATCGCACGCGGCTGGCAAGTTCGCGCATTGCGACGCGATCCCAAATCCTTCGGCGCGATCGGCGATCTTATGCCCGATTGGTTCCTCGGCAACCTCGATGATCGATCCTCCCTGCATGAAGCCATGCGCGGCTGCGATGTGGTGTTTCATGCGGCCGCGGCTTATCCGCATGCGGCACACGGCATCGATCGGCGCGTTCAATCGGCTGTGACTCAAATGCAGAATGTATTGAGTGCGGCCAAAGAAGCCAAGATCGATCGAGTGATCTATACGAGCTCCTTCACCACGATCGGTTCACCGAGCGATCCTGATCGATTCGCCGATGAACGCGATCAATATCAGCCCGGTTCGGCGCACGATGCTTATTACGAATCGAAATGGGCGATGGAAGTCGCCGCGTTGAATGCGGCCCATGCAGGTTTGCCGGTCATCGCCGTGTGCCCCGCGGCGGTGTTTGGTCCGGGCGATGTGCATCTCTCCGTGAGCGAGATTGTCGTGATGACGGCGAAAGGGAAAATGCCGTTTTATCTCGACGCCACTTTCGGCGCGATCGATGTGCGCGATGTGGCCGAAGCGCACCTCAACGCGGTCGAGCGCGGAAAAATTGGCGGGCGCTACATCCTCTCTGCGCACAACATTACTTTGAAAGATGGCTTGACGTTGGTGGCGCATGCCGCCAACCAGCAACCGCCATCAATCAAGATTGGCCGGCGGTTGCTCAAAGTGATCATTGCCGTTGGTCAATGGTTGCCCGGCGGATCGACACCTGCGGTAAAGCACGCAGTGCGTACCGTCGGGCATTTGCGCACCATGCGTTTCTGGCAGCCGCTGAGCAACGCCAAGGCGATCGGTGAATTAGGTTTGACCACTCGCCCGATCGATCAAACTTTGAATGACGCATTGGCGTGGTTCAAAGCGAATCATTATTTGTAAGTTTGATCAAAATCGATATGGTATAATCTCCTCGCAATCTCAGGCAGGAGCAGTTCACATGAATTACTCAGAACCAGAAGTCATCACCATCATCGAAGGCCCGCCGCCGGATATTCAACTCTCACAAGAGATGTGGTCGTTCTCGTTGTGGGAAGGCACCGCACCGCGCTCGATGGGCGTCTGCCAAATGCGCACCTTCAACGGATCATCGATGATCGATCGCTGCACGGGCGCGTGGCGCGAAGGTCGAGACGTGCGTTTGGATTTTCCGCAGCGCGACGGCCTGCGCAAGCAAGTGGATGTGCTGGCCGCCCGCACCGATCGGACGGCCGATGGCGATGTGTTATTCCTATGGATCGTTGCGCCGCTGGGAGAAGAGATCGAATCCGAGGTGGAAGACGCAGATGAAAATGACGATCCCGGTTCGTTGGCTTAAGTGATCTCATGATGCAAACTGGATAGCGACCGCTATCCAGTTTTTGTTGTACGGATACTTAGCGGAGAAAATAAAAATGGGACCAGCTGCTGATAAAGTCATCATTCCAGACACCCACGTCGATTTGTTCAAGCGTGAAACGAAAGCCTTTGCCATGTTGGCGCTGACCCTGTCAGACGGATCGCCGCACGTCACGCCCATCTGGTTCGATTGGGATGGGACTTACATCATCATCAACACCGCGCGGAATCGTGTCAAAGATAAAATATTGCGCAAGCATCCCAAAGTCGCTGTGCTGATCTCTGCACCCGATGATCCATATCGCTATATTCATTTACGTGGGCGAGTCGTAGAGGAAACAGAAGAGGGCGGTTATGAAGAGATTTGCGATCTCAACGAGAAATATCACGGCAACCGCAATTTTCCGAAGCGGCCCGGGCAAATGCGCGTCACTTACAAGATATTGCCCGAAAAAATTTTTGTTGATACGTAAAAAAAGGCCTGCGAGGTTGTATAACCTGGCAGGCCTAAATTTTCTAAAGCCCGCGCCGCAGGTAAACAACGGCGCGTTTCATTTACAAGCGAATGTACTGTCGCCACTCCGGCCGGATGCTGGAGGTCATGACCAAATAGCTGGTGCGCGGCATCTTCGGTTCGTAATTCGGATTGAAGAACCGGATGCCGGCCTCGTGCATCGATCGGCCGCCTTTGCGCTGCTGGCACTTCGGGCAGCAGGCCACGGTATTGCCCCACGTGCTGGCGCGAATATTCAAGCGCTTGCACTGCCACTGTGGAATGATATGATCGATCGTGGTTTCGCCGGGGCGCATGCGCTTGCCGCAGTATTGGCAGCTGTGATGATCGCGCGACAGTACGCCGCGCCGCGACCAACCCACGCCTCGACGCGGAACATTCACAAAGTAGCGCAGTCGCAGCACGCTGGGCATGGGCTGGCGAGTGCTGGGCGAGCGCAGTTCTCGGCCCGGCACCGCTTCCACCAAATCCACTTTGCCGTCGATGATCAAGCCGATCGCTCGCTTCAGCCCGACCACGGCCAGCGGTTCAAATGAAGCGTTCAATAACAAGACGTTCAACATAGCTGCTGATCCTGCCACCGTTGATGAATCTGCCGAACTTCCCAAAAGCCCAGATCGATCTCAAGCGTCCGCGAAACAGAAAGCGCGAAGGAAGAAGTTTCCCCTCGCGCCTGCCAAACCCGATCGATTGAGCTGCCGATCGAACGAACTACTCCTGACGTCTAACAGGCGCATGAACGGGCTCGACTTCACCCACCGATCGGGTTGAGGTCTGCCCGCTTATTCGATTAAAGCGCAACGGCAAGGCTATACCTTTCATCGAGCGTAAGATTACACGAAAATTTAAAATTGGTCAAGATTTTCCTGACGGCCAAAAGCCAATCCCGCTCCGCTAACGCTACGGGGACTTTGCGACGAAGGACGAACGTTGGACTTTAGATGTTGGTCGTTCATCATTTTCTTGTTTGACGCGCGGACAGTCACGCGGTACACTACGCCAATCTTTTAATTTTGAAAGAGGAGCAATACGTGGCCCAATCACTCCAGGCCTTCATCGACGAATACGTTCAGCAGCTTGAGCCGCGGCTCAAGCTGCGCAATGCTGCGTATTGGAATTTCACCGCGCAGGGCGATGAGCAGATTCAGCAAGAGTATGCGCGGTTGGATACGGAAATCCGGCAGATTCATTCCGATAAAGCGCGCTTTGAAGAGTTGAAGAAACTATCGGCCAAACCCAGCGGCGATGCGCTGCTCGATCGACAGGCGCAGATGATGCGCAATCGCGCCGCGCGTGAAATGGGTTTCGCCAATTATTACGCGATGAGTTTGCAATTACAAGAGTTGAATGAAGACACGTTGTTTGCTTTGTTCGATCGTTTGGAGAAGCTGACGCGGCCGTTGTTCACCGCTTACAAAGCCGATCTCGATCGCCAGCTAGCCGATCGGTTTCACCTCTGGATCGATCAACTGCGCCCGTGGCACTACGCCGATCCCTTCTTTCAAGATACGCCAGCCATGCCCGGCCTTAACCTCGATCAATATTTCGCCGATAAAGATACCGCTGCACTGGCGCGGCAGTTCTTCCAGAAGATCGGCATGCTGGTCGAGGATATTCTCGCGTGCAGCGATTTGTATGAGCGCGAAGGCAAGTATCAGCATGCGTATTGCATCGACATCGATCGCAAAGGCGATGTTTTGAATAAATTGTGGTGGGACTTGATCGAGAAGTTCCAGATGCTCAAGCGGCCGGAGGGGCGCAATCAACCCGATTGGGTGTCGAAGATTCACATCGCCTGTTATCCGGCCTATTATCAAAACTACATGCAGGGCGAAATGACGGCGTCGCAATTGCTGGAGTTCATCAACACCGAAGTGCTGGGCGGCCACACTGAGAAATTTGTCGACAGTCCCGAAGTCGGCAAGTATCTGGTCAATAAATATTTCAAGCACGGTTCGCGCTTCGACTGGAACGGCTTGCTCAAAGAATCAACCGGCGAAGAGCTGCAGCCAGAATATTTTGCAAAGCACCTACAATAATGAGTGACGCGTAACGAGTAAAAACACCAGCCAATTATTCGTTACTCATTACTCGTCATGAGGAGACTCGTCTTGTCTGAAACTATTCTTTATTCCGTCGCCGACAACATCGCCACGATCACGTTCAATCGACCCGAAGTGCGCAATGCCTTCAACGATCAAATGGCCGATGAGCTGCAAGCCGCGTTGAAGAATGCTGAACGCGATGAGACCGTGCGCTGCATCGTCATTACGGGCGCGGGCCAAGGTTTCTGCGCGGGTCAAGATTTGGCTGCGATTCGCGATCGGGGCGAAGAGGTCTCTTTCCGCGATCATTTGAAGAAGACCTACAACCCGATCGTGTCGAAGCTGCGCTCGATCGAGAAGCCGATCATTGCGGCAATTAACGG
>JBGQGR010000003.1:0-18538 GCA_041497495.1 Anaerolineae bacterium
CGACGCTATTACTATCGCAAGCTTGGCAAGCCAGCGCAACTAACACCAAAATACTCATAAATATCCGGGTCTTCTTCATAATGCAAGTTTTCATCTTCGCCTCCTCTACTACTTGATCGAAGTGAGAAATCCTTGAAAGAGATTCAGTCCGGCGTCGTATTCAGCTTGACTTGCCCAGTAGGTAATAGCCACAGCCTTGCCATCTTTGATAAAAATGTACTCCAGCCCTTGTACCACTACAGGCAATTCCTGACGAGCCGCATTTGGATCGGATTCAACAAATACGTACTTGAGCTCAAAGGCATCCTGGCCATTGACCGTAGCCTGTTGTTGGCTGAGGACGCGGAAGGCAATTAGATTCTGACCCAGACTGCGAGTGTCGGCGGATGCAAATTGATCGTAAGTGACGTCCTTCGACACTTCGGCGTATCTGATCTTGTAGGTTGTCGCGAATCCGCTCGAGGTCCTGTCGGTGACACGCACAAGATCGCCGTCCTTTCCTTCTGATTGCAACCAGCCTGCGGGCAATACCGCGGAGACGGCGCCTGACGTGAACGGCACACTGCGGCTTTCCACGCTGGATTTAAACATCCAACCCACTAACAACGCGATCGCGGTTAAAGCAACGACGGTAATTTCAGCATAGCGATCACCCAGGGAAATATTTTTGTTTTCCATTGTTTATCTCCTATTTCCCCGCCCGCCCCGATTCAAGGTTACGCCGCACAAGCCAAAGCACCATGCCAGTGGTCGCAAGCGCAACAACGGTCGCAAGCACAAGGCCGATCCATATATTCACACTTGCGCCACTCAAACTGATGGTTGGTTGGGTGATGCGCCCGTGCAACCAGTTGAACAAGCCATTGAATACAGCCGCAAGTGTAATACCCAGAGGCATCCACCAGATCCGTTCAGATTCAAATTTGGCGCGGCCAAGGAAATAACCTGTAATACCAGAGAACGATGCCTGCGCCAGCGCAACGACCGCCATGCGGATAACACCAGTGCCAAGATCCACACCGCCATTTGAGACAACGAATTGGATATTTAACACGGTGGCATAGCCAAGCCCCGCGGCGGTAGCATAGATAACACCATCGGTGGATTCATCGAATTCTTCAGTGTTATAGATGCTGTAACGCACTGCGGCATACTTCAGGAATTCCTGAGTGAAGCCTACAACGAGAATACCGCCGACGATGGTTGTAAGCGTATCCGCATAAATCCAATGAGAAACCCTGAAGATATTTTCGAGAAACGGTACGCCAATCGCAGCCGCCAGCAGAGCGCCGAGCACGAACACACCCAGAACGAATCCCTTTGGCTCAGGCTCAATTCGATCTTGCAGATAAAAAAAGACCAGCCAGATCGCAGCCGGGACAAGCGCCAGAACGACGCCAGTCATTAATAAAGTTGATGCTGTGAAAACTGGCTTGATTGCGCCGTCTAAAACATAGACGATGCCGACAAACACGATCAGGCTAATAATAAGCAGAAACTCATTACGCCAGATGTGCCTTCGTTCATATACTGTCCTCGATTCAGTCATCAACTTCTCCTTCTTTGGCATATGTGGAATACTAAATTAGTATACGAAATTAGATAGTAAATGTCAATAGTCTAAATTTGATTGTTAGCCCAAATTTGATAATTCACTCGTCACGTTTCACTCTAGCGACTGCGTGCTGAGATCAACACCCGATCGCAATTCTTTTTCAAAGATGCTGTTGACGCGCGCCACATGCATGCCCGCGCGTTCATACAAACGCAGCGCACCCGTCAAATTAGTGGCATCCACGCCCAAACCCACCTTGCGCTTGCCGCGGCGATAGAAATCGGCGAACGAATATTGGAGGAATGACTGGCCCAACCCCCGGCGTCGATATTCGCGCCGTACACCGAGACTGCTGACCCAGCCCATGTCACGATCATCTTGAGAGCACGGCTCATTCAGACAAATGCCCGCCACTCGATCGCCGTCCATTGCTAACAACCACAACGTCGGATCGAAGTCATGCTTGGACATGAAATGCTTGAACTGCTTGAGCTCTTCTTCAAATGGCCGCTCGACGTAGCCCCAGTGATCGCGGAATGAATCGCGCTCGGCTTCGACGGTTATCCGTTCGTCCTGGCCCGGCACGAAAGTCCGCAGCGTAATGCCGTCGGGCCAGAGCGGATCGCAGGGTTGCTCAGTCAGCTCAATCGCCATGCGATAACTCTTGCGGATCAATTTCCAGCCACAGTTTTCAAACAGCGGCTTCGCTCGCCAATTGAGATCGTTGGTCCAGTTAGTCATCGACACACGCGCATCTTTAGGCGCACGCGGGATCGATTGCTGAGCACGCTCTTCGGACCAACGCACCAGGTACGTGCCGATGCCCCGATCAGCATGATCGGGATGCACCCGGCCCCACGTGCTGTATCGAACGTGCGGATCCGTCAAATCCCAGAACTCCATGCAGCCGACGAGCTGTCCATCGGGCGCAAAGACTAATCGGATGTCGTTCGATAGATCGAGATTGGGTGCTTCCCATTCCAATCGATAATCGATCGCGTTGAATTCCTCTTGGCTGCACAACGCTTGCGAACACGCATTGAACATCGCCACGGCTGCTTCGAGATCAGCCAAGGTTGCACCACGCGCGGTGTAGCTTTCGGGCAGCATTGATTCAATTGAATCGATCGTAAGTTGTTGAGTAAGCATGTTTGTTTCCTCCCCAGTAATTGTTTGCGCTGCAGTTGAACTGCAGCGCAGCAGTGCAACTGCTGCTCAAACTAAGATGTCTATCAGCCATTTCGATGCAACTTGCCCGTGCGCTTGGCATACTGCTCAGCCCAATGGAACACGCGCAAGCCGATCGGGATAGTGATCAACCCGATGACGAGCAGCGGCCAAATCTGCGGCCACAGTGATCCGATCGAGGCGCCATCGACCAAGGCCGATCGAACACCTTCCAGCACATACGTCGCAGGCGACAATCGCGAGAGCGTTTGCAGCCACATCGGCAACACTTCGATCGGATAGTACACACCGGACACCAGCAACAACAGCGCGATGATCACGTGCGTCATCTGCGTGCCGCGTTCCGGGAACAAGAGCGGCAAGACTGCGCCGACGACGCTGATCCCGACGAACGAGAAGCTGCCCGCGATCATGACAGCGAGACCGCTCCACAAATTAGCATGCGTCAACGTGATGTTGAAGAACAACAGCGTCGCGCCGAGGATCACTACCGTGTGAATCATGCTATACACCACGGCGAAAGCCGTTTGGCCCAGCATGTGCGTGATGCGTTTGATCGGCGCCATCAACGTGTACTCGATCGTGCCTTCCCAGCGCTCCATACCGATTACATCCGTCACCCAGTAAAAGATCACCGACAAGTAGCGCCAGACGATCGTGCCAATGGCGAGATACAACACCAGGAAACTGGTATCGATACCGGTGCCGCCCAATTTTTGCATGCCCAGGCCGATGAAACTGACCGAGAGCGAGTTGACGATCGAGTAGATCAGCCAGACCACTTCCCAGGCCCAATAGCGTTTGACGATATTCATATTACGTTCAATGAACGCGTAAGATGCTTTAACTTCGCCAGCAAGTGTTGTCATTAGAAACTTCTCCAAAGGGTGCATGCTGCGTGTTGCGTAACACGCGAATTACGCAGCACGCAGTACGCATTATTCAGCTTGATCATCCGTGACCAGTTTCTTGCCGGTCAAGCTCAAGAACACTTCTTCCAGCGTCGGCTCGTGGCCGTTCTGCGAGATCAACCGCTTCAAGTTCGACGGTGTGTCCAGCGCGACGATGTTGCCGCCGTCGATGATCGCGATTCGATCGCACAGCTGATCGGCTTCGATCATGTCGTGGGTTGTCAACACAATGGTTGCATCGCGCGTATCGCGCAATTCACGCACAAAGGCTTGCACCTCGTGCTTTGAACGCGGATCGAGTCCAGTTGTCGGTTCGTCGAGCAAGAGCAAGATCGGTTGCGATAACAACGCGCGCGCGATCGCCACTTTCTGCTGCATGCCGCGCGACATTTGCTCCATCGGCTGATAGATCGATTTCTCCGTCAAGCCCAGGCGGGTCAAGATCGATATCACTTGCCCTCGCGCTTCATTCGCGCCGACGCCATACAAGCGCGCGCCGTACATCAAGTTCTCCATCGGCGACAACTTCTTGAAGAAACTCGCTTCAACCGACACGCGATTGATCAAGCGCTGCACGGCCATCGGTTCCTTCGCCACATCGTGGCCGAAGACGGTGATCGATCCGCCGTCGGGCATGAGCAGCGTGGCGATCAATCGAATCAACGTCGATTTGCCGCTGCCGTTCGGACCGAGCACGCCGAAGATCTCGCCGCGCTTCACCTGAAACGTAACCGCATTGACGGCGATGGTCTTTGAAGCACGCTGGACCGATCGAGAAAACGACAAACCCTGCCCGCCGAACGTCTTCAAGGCCGATTGAATATTCAAGGCTAATGTCTCGTTCATCATCCATCCTCCTCACACCGAAATAAAAATAGGCCGAGAGTTGACACGCCACGGCTTCTATCTTCAGGGCATCCCGCACTATACAAACAAAAAGGCCGTGGGGAATGAGCCCCACGGCCTTAGACAGTAATTGTTCTGTCTACCGAGTAACAGGCGCACCCCGAAAAGGCAAAGTAGCCAAACCGCTGACGGTTCGGACCACGAACTTGCCAGTCACGAGAATCATGTTATCCATTTTGGGTGCGTCTCCTTTCTAAATTTTACAACGCGCGCAGTTTACCACAAAAACCAGTCCGATGTCAAGAACCAATTTTATTTTCGATCGATCTGCAGCCAGACATACTCTTGCGGGCCTAATTTCAATGAGTCCAATCGATCAAATGCCCTACCCGTGAGCAGATCATGCGCCGCTGAAGCACGCCAGCGATCGAAATCAATTCTTGCGGTTTGCGCGGAAGCCGATAGGTTATGCACGGCGACAACGGTTTCATTTTGAGCCCATCGCGCGAGCGCCAGCACAGCCAAGTTATCAATCGGGAGAAGTTCGCTTTGGCCGAAACTCAAAGCGGGGTGCAGTCGGCGCACCTGAATCATCTTGTGCAGAGTCTGCCAGAGCGAGTCGGCAGCCTCACGTTGAACTGCCACGTTGATCCGATGATAACCGAACTGATCATCATCGATCACTGGACCATACAACTTCGAAGCAGGTGCAGTTGAAAAGCCAGCGTTAGCTGCTGTCGACCACTGCATGGGCGTGCGCACGCCATTCCGATCGGCCAGTTGAATATTGTCGCCCATGCCGATCTCATCGCCGTAGTAAATGATCGGCGAGCCGGGCAGTGTGAACAACAGCGAGTTCAGCAATTCGATCTGGCGGCGATCGCCGTCGAGTAGCGGCGCGAGGCGGCGGCGAATGCCCAGGTTCAAGCGCATGCGCGGATCGGGCGCATACTCGTGCCACATCCACTGTCGTTCTTCTTCGGTGACCATTTCGAGCGTGAGCTCGTCGTGATTGCGCAGGAAGGTGCCCCACTGGCAGTTGTCCGGGATCGACGGCGTGCGCTTCATCACCCATTCGATCGATGAGCGATCGCCGCGACGGGCGGCCATGAAGAGGCGCGGCATGATCGGGAAATGGAACGCCATGTGGAATTCATCGCCAGCGCCAAAGTAAGCGCGCACCTCCTGCGGCCATTGATTCGCTTCGGCCAATAAAACTCGATCCGAATAATTTTCGGTGATGAAGCGGCGCAAGTCCTTCAGATACGCGTGCGTCTCCGGCAGATTCTCGCAGTTGGTGCCTTCGCGCTTGAACAGATATGGCACGGCGTCGGCGCGGAAGCCATCCAGACCGAGATCGAGCCAAAACTTCATGACGTCCTTCATCGCCTGCTGGACGCTTGGATTGTCGTAGTTGAGATCGGGCTGCTGCGGATAGAATCGATGGAAGAAATACTGCTGTGTGGCTGGATCAAATTCCCAATTCGATGTCTGCGTATCGAGGAAGATGATGCGCGCATCGCCGAATTTCCGATCGCTATCGCTCCAGATATAGTAATCGCGATACGGCGAATCTTTGGAGAGACGCGCCGATTGAAACCACGCATGCTGATCGGACGTGTGATTCAACACCAGATCGGTGATCACGCGCAGGCCGCGCGCGTGCGCTTCCGACAAAAAAATCTTGAAATCGTCGAGCGTGCCATAATCGGGATGGATGTTCAGGTAATCGGCGATGTCATAGCCATCGTCGATCAACGGTGAGGGATACATCGGCATCAACCACAAACAATCGACGCCCAGATCGCGAAAGTAATCCAACTTGGATGTTAAGCCGCGCAGATCGCCGTGACCATCAGCATTGCTATCGGCAAAAGCCCGAATATAGACTTGATAGAAGACGGCGTGCTTGTACCACAACGAATTACTCATCGATACCCAACACCACGGCGCGGCTGGCAGGCCCAACCGCGATCGAGAGTCTAGCCTTTAACTGAACCGGCCAGCAGCCCGCGCACGAAGAAGCGCTGCAACACGAAGAACACGATCATCGGTAAAGCCATCGAGATGAAGGCGGCGGCGGTGAGCAAATGCCAGCCGCTGCCCTTCGATGTCACCATGTTGCTGATTTGATAAGTCAGCACGGGCGTCTGTCCGCCGAGGAAGACCAACGCCACCAACAAATCGTTCCAGATCCATAGGAACTGGAAGATGCCCAACGACGCGATCGCGGGCACGGACAACGGCAGCGCCAAGCGCCAGAACGCCGTCCAATGCGATGCGCCTTCCAGATGCGCCGACTCAAATAATTCGCGCGGTAGTGAACCGATGAAGTTGCGCATCAAATAGATCGCGTAGGGCAGGCCGAAACCGGTATGGAACAGCCACACGCCGAGGAAGGTGCCATTCAGCCCCAACTGCGCATACAACTGCGAAATGGGAATGAGCGTCATCTGCAGCGGAACGATCTGCAGACCGACGAGCAGCGCGAACAGCCACTGCCGTCCTTTGAAATCCATCCACGAAAAAGCGTAAGCAGCGAAGGCGGCAAAAAAGATCGGCAGGAGTGTGGCCGGAATGGCGACCAGCAAGCTGTTGACGAAGGCGCGGCCCATGCCGCGCGGATTGCCCAAGTCGCTGAGGTTGCAATTCAGATCGATCGCTTGCGTGCCCGCCGCGCAATCGGCCGCATACGTGCTCGTGCCGCGATAGCCCGTCAAGGCATCGACGTAGTTGCTCAGCGTGACCGGCGGATGATCGTCGATACCGGATAGTCGGCGCAAATAAGTGACGAGCTTGGCGGCCGAGTTGACATCGGGCACGGGAGTTGTGCCCATGTGCGGCTGACCATTGATAGTGTTCTTGAGCAGCGCGATTAAGTTAAACGATCGGCTATACGGTTGAATCAGATCTTTGTTAGTCAAGTCAGCCGAGGCGATCAGTTTGCCATCGCTCCCGTGACATTCGGCGCAGACCGATTGATATTCCACCTGTCCCGCCGGAGGCGCAAGCACCTGCCACCAACCGGTAGTATTGATATCTTGCAACGGGCGAAACGAAGTAACGAGCAAGCCTAACGCGGGCAGCACCCAGATCGCGCACAACCCGATCAAGACAACATGTTTCGGCAGACCACGGAACCAGCGCTGGAAGCGATTGAGGTTCATCGGATCGCCTCCTCTTGCCGGAAGCGGCGGATGTTGTAGATCATCGCCGGAATGATCACGACGATGAGCACTACCGCAATCGCCGCGGCACGGCCCGTCTGATAGCTGGTGTATTGCTCCACGTACATGCGATTGGCGATCACTTCCGTGCCATAGTTGCCGCCGGTCATCACATACACAATGTCAAAGATCTTCAAAACGTTAATGACCATCGTCGTGATGACCACCGTGATCGTCGGCATAATCGTCGGGATAATAATGCTCCGAAAGACTCGCCACTCCGTTGCGCCATCGACCCGCGACGCCTCCAACATTTCCGTCGACACGTTGCGCAGCGCGGCGGCAAGAATCGTCATACAGAAGCCGGTCCACATCCACACGCCGACGACGATCAACGCGACGGTATTGATCTGCGGCTCCGTCAGCCATGAGACCGGTTGGCCGCCCAGAGAAGTAATCAATGCATTCAATATACCGATCTGGATGCCGCCCGCGCCAAAGTCGTAGACGAACTTCCAGATGACGCCCGCGCCGACGAATGAGATCGCCATCGGTAGAAAGATGATCGATTTGGCGATCGATTCGTAGCGCACCCGATCGGCCAATATGGCAACTAAGAGCCCCAAACTCACGGTGCCGCTGACCATCAACAGAATCCATTTTAAGTTGTTGACTAACGCCGTCTGCATGATGTCGGACGTCAAGGCATAGCGATAATTCTCGAAGACGCCCCAACACGGTTGGCCGGAGAAGCACGCCGCGCTAGCCCAATCCGTGTTATTCACATTGCGGAAGCTCAGATAAAGCGTGTTCAGTCCCGGATAGATAATGAAGATGGTCATCACCAGCAAAGCGGGTCCAACGTAGATCCACGGCGTGACCTTGCCCTGCCGCATGATATTGGGAACATCGGTGTTGGCGGCCATTGCGCGATTCTCCCTAGCGCCTCTCGGCGGCTTATCACCGCCGAGAGGTCTCCTGGAAGAAACAAGGTTTCTAGCCCCACTCTGCATCGCTGCGAGATCGCTTCGCAGAAACCCGGTCTCTCATTACTACTGATTACTTGGTTAGTGCTTCGGCTTGAGCCTTGGCGACATTCGCTAACTCTGCATCGAGCGGTTTGCCATTCACGAAATTGACGATGGCCGTCCATTCGGCAGAGCCAAAGCCGCCGGGGATCGTATCGCCGAGGTCGGGCGTGAAGCCGGTCGTGCTGGCCAACGCCTGATCATACTTGATCAACGCCGGAGCCGTGTAGTGGCCGGAAGCGCCCTTATTCGGTGAAACACCGAAGCTGGCCGCAGCCCAGTTAGCACCGCCGACATTCGATGACAGATACGCGACTAACGCCTGAACCGCTGGCGAATTCTTGAAAGCCATCATCCAGTCGGCGCCACCTTGCAGACCTTGCGCACCCGGCACCGGAAAGAAGTCGTAGTCCGTACCATATTTCAGAGTCGGGAACTTCTTCAGAATCTCGTCACCCGCAAAGCCGGACTGCTTGACCATCAGCGCTTGCGGCGGATCCATGAACGGCTTGTAGACTGCATCCAGGAAGCCCGTCGACAAGGTGCCCTGCGCGCCACCAACAGTGTACTTCGCATCTTTAGCCCACTTGCCATAGGTCGTGTAGGCCTGCTTCACACCGGCATCGTTGTACGCCACTTTGCCCGAGATCAAATCCAACACATACTGCGGCCCTTGCTCTACCAGCAGAATGTCTTGGATGAAGTCCGAGCCGGTCCAACCGGTGGCTGGGCCTGACTCAAGACCCAGGCTCCACGGCACATCGCCGTTCTTGACCATCTGCTCGACCAACGCATCCAGATCGGCCCACGTCTTAGGCACACTGTAACCCTTGGCCGCAAACACTGCCGGGTCATACCAGACTATCGTCTTGATGTCCGCTTTCACCGGCAGCCCCAGCCACTTGCCATTGACCGTGCCCGGATTGACAAAGAAGTCGGCGTAGTTGTTCCGATTGGCTCCCACCTGATCCATCGGGATCAACTTATCCTGGTACTGTGACAACTGCGCTACGTTCCAGAACGCCACATCCGGCGGCGTGCCCGCTTTCACCCGCGTATCCAACAAGGCTTGATCGCGCGTCGACTCGGGCTTCAGCACGATGCCGCATGCATCCGCCAGCGGCTTGAGGATCGCATTCAAACTGGCTTCTTCAGTGCCCGACCATTGATAAAACATCGAGATCGTATCGCCCGCCTTTGCCCCCTTGCAGTCAATCGCCGCACTCTTGACGGGTGCAGTTGTCGGTTGAGCTTCGGGCGGTTGTGTCGGCGCTGCAGTCGGAGTTACAGCTGGCGCACAAGCGGACAGTGCTAAGGCTAAAACGGTTACGGCGATAAAGACTCGCCATAGTGTCTTATTCATCTTGCTCCTCCTGTAGAATATTGATAGAACTGCGTGGAATTTTTACAGTGCCAAATCGTTTACTTGAAGCATTTTCTATCAGTCAACGCATCACCTACCTTTCAATGTGATTTCAAATCTGCGCCAGAAGATTTGCGCACGATGAGCTCCGTTTCCAAAATCACGGAAGGTTGTTGGAGCTCTTCTTTCCCGATCAATCTGATCAACATTTCGGCCGCCCCCCAACCCAAGCCATACGCAGGCAGACGGATCGTCGTCAGCGGCGGATCGATCAACTCTGATAGAGGCACATCGTCGAAACCGACTAAGGCCACATCGTCCGGCACGCGTAGATTAGATCGGCGGATGGCTTGCAGAGCGCCCAGCGCCACCGTATCGGAGGCAATGAAGAAAGCAGTCGGGCGCGGCGTAATTTGCAGAAGATGCGTCATCGCAACATTGCCGCCGTTTGGTGTGAAATCGCCATAGCGAACCAAAGTTGGATCGAAGGCAAGACCTGCCGCCTCCAAGGCCTGTCGGTAGCCCAATAACCGATCGGCACTGGCGGTATAGGCCGGATCGGCGTTCGTGATCAAGCCAATCCGCCGATGACCTAAATCGATCAAATGCTGCGTCGCCGTTTGCGCTCCGCCGACATTATCGACATCGACGAATGGTATATCGGCGTTCGGCAGACGACCCATCAGGACGACGGATGCACCTTCGGCATGAATTCGCAGCAAGTCTTGATCATCAAAACGCGGACCTGATAAGATGATGCCGTCTACATGACGCTCGCGGATCAATCGGGTATAAGCACCTGATCCGGCATCAGGCGGGATCGGCTCAATCATCAGATGATAGCCTTGTGCAGATGCGGCGTGGCTGAGGCCAGCCAAAACTTGGGGTAAAAAATGATCGGCAAAAGCTTGGTCAGGGCTCTGGCGCAGAACGAAGCCAATAACCTTCGTCCGACCAGTGACCATGCGACGTGCAGTGGCGTCGGGGTGATAATTCAATTGGCGCGCGACATCGAGGACACGCTGACGCGTCTCAGGGCTGATGCGTATCCTGTCAACTTTGTTCAGCACAAAAGAAACCGTTGTGCGGGACACGCCGGCCAGTTTGGCTACATCTCGAGCGGTAGAGCGATTTGCCATACTAACACGTTTTACTAACACGATTTAGCAAGAGTATATAATAAATCTGAGGCAAAAGTCAATACCGAAAATTCAGGGTATCAACTATGGGGGATTTGCGCAGTTTCCGGATATGACCACATAACCGTAAAGCCGCGCCACTTTTCATTCAACTCGTGATAGGGGCGCCGTTGAGTGTCAGCCATGCGTGCCCGCTGATTTCTCGATCATGTTAACCGGCGATGAAGCGCGCGCCAAAGTGGACGACCAGCGGCAGATCGATCCGGCGCAAGAAGCGATAGCATGTCAGCGATTGGCACAAGCAATAGCCCAGGGGCGAAGCCCGATCGAGCCGCGCAACGACATCGGCCATTTGGCGGATCGTGTCTTCGGTCTCAACTGTGGTCGATGAGGACGAGGCAAATTATTACAGCGCCGATGGAAGTGGCTGCTTAATGATGCGAGGCAGTTCGCAGAGGAACGATCGCAGCTCATGGAACAACGCGCGCCGAGGCGGATGAATGATCAAATAGATCATCACTTGCAAGACCAGTCAACCTCGTTTGATGCGGCGTCGAATTCTCACGCAGCCTCACTTACCCGATTGCGCAGCAGGCCGATCCGTTCCACTTCGACCTCGACGACATCGCCCGGCTTTAAGAATTCCGGCGGGGTGCGCGCTTCGCCGACGCCGCTCGGCGTGCCGGTCGAGATCACATCGCCCACATCGAGCGTCATGCCACTTGACAAGATCGCGATGAGCTGCGGAATCTTGAAGATCATTTCGCCCGTCGTCGAGTCTTGTTTGGTGACACCATTTACGCGGCACATGATGCGCAGCGCATGCGGATCCGCTATTTCTTCTGCCGTGACGATCCACGGCCCCAGCGGACATGATCCATCCAAACTTTTGCCTTTAAAGAACTGCGTATGGTTCGATTGCAGATCGCGCGCGGTTACGTCGTTGATGCACACGTAACCGAAGACGTAGTCCATCGATCGAGCGAGCGGAATATTTTTGCCCGATCGACCGACGATCACGCCGAGTTCGGCCTCCCAGTCGATGTGCGTTGAGACCGAAGCATCAAATGGGATGTCGTCATATGGCCCGTTGATGGTATGAGTCGCCTTAGTAAAAAACGTGGGGTATTTCAGTGGCACATATTCTTTGCCCGCCGATCGAGCGCGTTCGCGGGCATGTTCGGCATAGTTCAAGCCCAAGCACATGATGTTGCGGCGCGGATGCGGAATCGGCGCGAGCAGTTTGACGGAATCGATTGGGATCACCTGCCTGGCCGATCGGGTTAGCTCACGCGCCCGATCGAGCGCCGCCGATCCGGCGGCGATGAAGCTCAGCATATCCGGCGCGATCGACGACAGATCGATGACCGAATTATCGCGCACTGCGCCGATGCTGACGGTTTGATCAAATCGATAGGTAACAAGTTTCATATCGCCGCCAAATTGTCGCGCAAGTTGACCACTTGCTCAACGCGACAAAAACGATCGATTGCGCGAGACAATCGATCGTAGTGGTTGGAGCGGGAGACGGGACTCGGACCCGCGACATTCTGCTTGGAAGGCAGACACTCTACCAACTGAGCTACTCCCGCGCAGTCGGGGTGGCCGGACTTGAACCGGCGACCCCACGGTCCCAAACCGTGTGCGCTACCAACTGCGCTACACCCCGAAGCTTTTCGAATTGTACCCTGTCGATCCACTTCGGTCAAGGAATCTTATTGTTCGCTGCTGACGTCTTGCGTTAAGCGACTGGCGAGCAAGATCGGAATGGCGGTGGCCAAGATCACGAACACGGCGGCGACGTTAGTCACCGGCCGTTGATGCGATCGATTGAGTTGACTGAAGATCCAAATGGGGAGAGTTTCTTGTTGACCGGCCGTAAAGGTTGTGACGATGATCTCATCGAACGACAAGGCGAAGGCCAACATGCCTCCGGCTAACAACGCGGTGGCGATGGAGGGTAACACCACGTAGCGAAAAGTTTGAAGCGTGCTCGCGCCGAGGTCCATTGAAGCTTCGATCATGGACGGCGAGCTGCGGCGCAAGCGAGCGACGACGTTGTTATAGACGGTGACCACGCAGAACGTGGCGTGACCGATCACGATCGTCCAGAAGCTGAAAGGAATACCCATGATGCCGATCGTCGATCGCAAGGCGATGCCGGTCACGATGCCGGGCAAGGCGATCGGCAGAACAACGAGGAACGAAATCGCGTCGCGGCCAAAGAAACTGAAGCGCGCGACGGCCAACGCCAATAATGTGCCCAACACCAGGGCCATGGCGGTTGCGATCAGTGCGACTTCGATCGATAAACCCAGCGAATCGCGGAAACCTTGATTCGCGGCCGTGATGCCGAACCAATCGAACGTTAGACCGGGCGGCGGAAAGGTGAAGGATCGCTCGTCGGTGGTGAAGGCGTATAGCACGATGGTGGCCAACGGGAAATATAAGAAGACCAGCGCCAGCCATGCGCCAATTCTGATCCCTAACGGCGATCGAGGCTCGCGCGTTTTAGAGGGCATCGAACGCTCCTAACTTGCGGGCGATGATCAAATAGATCGCCATGATCGCCATCGGCACCACGGTGAAGGCCGCGGCGAGCGGCATGTTTCCGGCCGTACCCTGCTGCGAATAGACCGTGGCGCCAATAAAGAAACTGGAATTGCCGATCACGCCGGGGATAATAAAATCGCCGAGCGTTAATGAGAAGGTGAAGATCGATCCGGCGACCACACCCGGAATGATCAAGGGCATGATCACTCGTCGAAATGTCGACAATGGCCGCGCGCCCAGATCACTGGAGGCTTCCAATAACGATCGGGGCACACGCTCCAACGCCGCTTCGATCGGCAGAATCATGTATGGCAGCCAAACGTATACGAAGACAATAAACATGCCCAAGTAAGAGACGGACAATGACGGACCGCCAATGCCCGGAATCGCCAAAACTTGGTTCAATACTCCATCCAGTCCTAACTTCGTCACCGCCCAACTTAAGATGCCTTCTTTGGCAAGAATCAATTTCCAGGCATAAACACGCACTAGGTAACTCGACCACAACGGCACTAAGACAGCCATGAACATAACCGTCTTCATACGCGGCTTGGCAAAACGCGCGATGTAATACGAAATGGGAAACGCCAGTGGAATGGAAAAGAGAGTAACGGCCAAGGCCATCAATGATGTGCGGCCAATGATGTCGCGGCTGGAGGCACTGAGCAATTCCTGATAATTGGACAGCGAAAAGTCGCGCAGCACTTTGCCGGAAAAAGGCTCAAGGTGATAGAAACTTTGCGCGGCCAGTGCAAACAATGAACCTAAATACACGACGCCAAGCCACAACAACGGCGGAGCCAGCAACAACAGCAGCGCCAAACTGGGCCGGCGGTAAAAAAACGTGGAGATGCGCCGCCACAGCGATGGCGATTGATCAGCTGAAGGGATCGGAGCAGGCTCGATCGACATTGCTTAACTCTTCGCCGTCACAACACGATTGTGTTCACGCTGCCAGACCAACTGCACCCGACGACCGCGCGCGGCGTGCACATCCATCGACGTGGTATCCAGATTTTGCTGGACGACGGTTAAATCACTGCCGCCCGCCAGCTCAACGAGATAACGCGTATGCATGCCCAGATACACTACATCGCGGACCGTGCCTTCCACGGCGCACAGGTCTGATCCAATCGTCGTGCCAGGCTCCTGCATTCGAATTTTTTCCGGGCGGATGGAAAACGTATCCGGCGAACCGGTGATCGCTTTCGCAATAGGGCCGCTCACCAAATTCGATACGCCGACGAAGCCCGCAACGAAACTGGTCGACGGGTGCTCATACACTTCGGCCGGGCTGCCGATCTGCTCAATGTGACCGTGATTGAACACCGCCAATCGATCGCTCATCGTCAGCGCTTCTTCTTGATCGTGTGTGACGAAAACAAAGGTGATGCCCACCCGCTGCTGAATGGCTTTCAGTTCGATCTGCATTTGCTGGCGCAATTTAAGATCGAGCGCGCCGAGCGGTTCATCCAGCAGCAGCACACGCGGATGATTGATCAATGCGCGGGCCAGAGCGACACGCTGGCGCTGACCACCCGATAGTTGGCCCGGCTTCCGACCGACCATGCCCGGCAGCTGAACCAGCTCCAATATTTCTTCTACGCGCTTCTGTCGATCGGGTTTCGGTACACGTTTGATCATCAACCCATAGGCTACATTCTGCCCAACGGTCATGTGAGGAAAAAGCGCGTAGTCTTGAAAGACGGTGTTGACATCCCGTTCATACGGCGGCAGTTTGGTGACATCCTGGCCCTGCAGTTCGATCTTGCCCGTGGTGGGATGATCGAAGCCTGCGATCAAGCGCAGCGTCGTCGTTTTGCCTGAACCCGAGGGGCCGAGCAGCGAAAAGAATTCGCCGTCCAGAATATCCAGATCGATATTATCCAGAGCTCTGACTTCGCCGAAGTGGCGGCTGACATTGGCTAATCTAACAGCGGGAGCCGGATTAGTCGGCACGATAACACCTTATCACAGAGGACCTGCGAGGTCGTACGACCTCGCAGGTCGGTTTTCAGGAACTTCTAAAGCCTGTTAAACTTCAGAAGAACAATCAGAATGGAAGTCCACCAATTACAGCGATGTATTTAGTGACCCACTCGTAATACGGCACACATTCCAGCTTACCGTTGCCGCAGTCTTCGGTCGGCGTCTTCCAGAATGCAATCTTCGAGAAGTTGTCGACACCATTGGTCTGGCAGCCGGTATCCGTCAACAGAGCGTTGCCCTTGCAGGCATCCAACACAACCGGCACGGAACCAAACCACGCCGCGAGATCACCCTGCAGCTTCACATCAAGCGAGTGCTCCAACCACTGATAAGCGCAGTTCGGATGCGGGGCGTTGATGTGCATCATCGTCGTGTCAGCCCAACCGGTAGCGCCTTCGGACGGGACAACACTCGCGATCGGCGCACCGGCAAATTGCAGCGTGTTGACTTGATACGGCCACGAGCTCGAGGCGACGACGCCTTCATTCGTAAAGTCTTGGATCTGAATGTTGGCGTCATGCCAATAGCGGCCGATGAGCTTGCGCTGCTCGCTCAGCAGATGAAGCGCGGCATTGAATTGATCGCGAGTTAGTTCGTATGGATCAGTGATACCTAGCTCGGGGTTGTGCGCCTTCAAATACAGCGCCGCATCGGCCACATAGATCGGCCCATCGTACGCTTGCACACGGCCGGCATTCGACTTGCCATCCGCTAATTTTGTCTCGGTAAAGACCACGCTCCAGCTCGTCGGCGGAGTGGGGAAGGTCTTGGTGTTATACATCAACACGTTCGGACCCCATTGATACGGCACACCATAGTGCTTGCCGTCAACGGTATACCATGGTGCATTCTGCAAACGCGGATCGACTTTGTTCCAGCTGGGGATCAAGCTCAGGTTGATCTCTTGCACGGTGCGGCCGGAGATCAAGCGATTACTGGCATCGCCCGAAGCGGTAACCAAGTCAAAGCCGCCTTCATTCATCAAAGCCACCATTTCATCCGATGTGGCCGCAACTTTAACACTGACCTTGCAACCGGTATCGGCTTCGAACTTGGTGACCCAGTCATAGTTCTTGTCGTTATCGCCGCGCTCGACGTAACCGACCCAGGCGACGATCGATACTGCGCCTTCGCCTGCCCCGATCGATTGAAGCGGCGAGCCGGGCGGCGGCACGGGTGTCGGTGGAACCGCAGTCGGTTGTGGCACAGCGGTGGGTTGAACAACGGGCGCGCGCGTCGGCTGCGGCGCGGGTGTGGCAGTTGCTGCAGGCGCACACGCCGTGAGCACGATGCTGAGGATACCTAACAGGGACAGTACAGTGGACAAACGCTGGTGATGGCGTAACATGATTCTCTCCTCCTGGAAATTGTGACGATCAAATCGACAAAACGATCTTGGACGATCACATGCAGAAAAATCAGCGCGCTATCACCTCCTTATCAAACTAGGCGTTTCGTGCGGAGTGCAGCGATTATATCATCGCTCTTTGAGGAACGTCAAACGGCACACAACTTATTTTCAATCGTTCGGCGCAATCAGGCGATTGGGGTCTTCAGCCAGCCACTGGTATTGTGAAAGTTGGCGATCACACCGCCCGGCGGATTCAGATCATCACACGCCGATCGTTCTTCTGCGCTTAACGACATCTCCAATGCGGGCAGCAGGTCTTGCAGTTGCTCGATCGTACGCGGGCCAACAATCGGAGATGTGACACCCGGTTGATCTTTGCACCATGTCGCCGCTAACTGACCCGGTGTTTTGCCCTGCTCTTTCGCCAATGCCGCAAACTTCGCGCCGATCTCGATCCCGCGCGGCGTCACCCGCTCCGAATAGATACTCCCCGCACGCAGAGCCGCACGCGAATCGGCGGGCAGCGGCTGACCGATCGGATAACGGCCAGCTAATACGCCCTGCCCTAGTGGCGCCCACGGAATGATCGCCAGATTGTATTTCAACGCCAATGGGATCAATTCGTTTTCAATACGCCGATCGAGCAAATTATACGGCGGCTGCTCACTCACATATGGAGAAAAATTTCTGGCTTCACTCACGGCCAGCGCTTCCATCACTCTCCACGCCGGATGCGTCGAGCAGCCGATGTATCGGACTTTTCCGGCGCGAACGAGATCGGTTAACGCACTCAATGTCTCATCGATCGCAATTTCGGGATTCGGCCGATGGATTTGATACAGATCAATGTGATCAACATTCAAGCGGCGCAGCGAATCCTCGCACGCTTTCAAGATATGCAGCCGCGAATTGCCTTCGTCGTTCGGGCCGTCGCCCATCTGGCCATGTACTTTGCTCGCCAGAAAAATTTTGTCGCCCCGATCCTTTATCGCTTTGCCGACGACGATCTCGCTCTGACCCGCGTTATAGACATTCGCCGTGTCGATGAAGTTGATACCCGCTTCCAACGCGGCGTGAATAATCTTGATCGAATCCGCTTCAGTCGTCGCGCCGCCGAAATTCATCGCGCCCAAACACAACGGTGAAACCTTCACGCCCGTTCGACCGAATAATCTGTATTCCATGCCGCCTCCCTCATGCTCAAGCGAGAGCGTCAACTCTCGCGCTCTAAGATCGGCGGAGCTAGCGCTCCGCCTTGAGCCACTTAGCGTGCCGTATTCCCACCATCCACGATCAGCGTTGCGCCCGTCATGAACGATGAATCATCACTGGCTAAAAACAAAACGGACTTGGCAATCTCATCCACCGTGCCGACTCGTCCGATCGGCATTTCTTCGCCCATCTCTTTGAGTCGTTGATCCATATCGCCGGATGAATTGCGCCGCTCA
>JBGQGR010000004.1:0-16710 GCA_041497495.1 Anaerolineae bacterium
AACCCTGGGCGTTCATGTCGGCGTATAACAAAATCAACGGCACTTATGCCAGCGAAAATGCCTACCTGCTGAAAGACATTCTTAAAGGCGAGTGGCAGTTCGATGGCCTGGTTATCTCCGATTGGTTCGGCACGTATGGCCCGGGCGTTGTCGGTAATGGGCTTGATTTGGAGATGCCAGGGCCGGCCAGATGGATGGGCGAACCTGCGTTGGAAGCTGTCCGATCGGGCCAGGTCGGCGAGGCTGAAATCGATGACAGTGTTCGGCGTTTGCTTCGTACGCTGCTGCGCGCGGGCGTGTTTGATCAGCCCGGATTGCGACCGGAGCAAGCAATCGATCTGCCGGAACATCGTCAGTTGATGCGCGCGGCAGCGGGTGAAGCGATTGTGCTGCTGAAGAATGCCAACAGCGTGTTGCCGCTGGCCGCGAATCGGATCAAATCGATTGCCATCATCGGTGCCAATGCCCAACAGCCTGCCATCATCGGGGGTGGCAGCGCCGCAGTCACGCCGCATTACATCGTCAGACCCGTTGATGCGATCACCCAGCGGGCAGGCAACTCGATCAAGGTTGAATTTGAAATGGGTTGCCCCATCCACAGGATGCTGCCGCTGCTTGATAAAGGCAAGCTGACGGCTGACGATGGCCGGCTGGGTTTTACCGTAGAGTTGTTCGGCAATACCCAGCTCGCGGAAGAGCCATTGGATTGCCTGTTTATCGATCGGATGTCGATCAACTTCACGAATCGCATTCTCGCGAAAGTTGATCGACAGCATTTTTCAGTGCGCATGTCGGCCAACTTCACACCTGATGAGACCGGGCGCTACCTTTTCGGCTTGGAAGGTTCGGGGCATCATCGCCTCTTGCTGGACGGCGTTGAACTGATCGATTGCTGGACAGATCGACCGGCCTTCACTCCGCCCTGGACCCATGCCGAGAAAACGGCGGCGATCGATCTAAACGCCGGTGAAGTCTATCGCTTGATGGTGGAATATGCTTCAGAGACCACTGGGCCGTGGCGTCGTCTGCGTGTGGGGTGTTTGCCGCCGCTCGCTCCGACGATGTTGGCGGATGCCGTGGCCCTCGCCGCTCGATCGGACGTGGCGATCGTTTTCGCCGGCACCACAAACGAATGGGAAGCTGAAGGCGACGATCGGCTTGATCTGGAATTGCCGGGAGCCCAGACGACGTTGATCGAACAAGTCAGCGCCGTCAACCCGAACACGATCATCGTGCTCAATACGGGTTCTCCCATTTCGATGCCGTGGCTCGACAAAGTGGCGGCCGTGCTCCAGGGCTGGTTTACCGGCCAGGAGGCCGGCAACGCCATTGCCGATGTGTTGTTCGGCGATGTGAATCCTTCAGGCAAATTGCCTCAGACCTTCCCCATGAGGTTGCAGGATAATCCGGCTTATACGAATTATCCCGGTGAAAATGGGGAAGTGTATTACGGCGAAGGTTTATTCGTCGGCTACCGCTACTACGATAAGAAAGACATTGCCCCGTTGTTCCCGTTTGGATATGGTTTATCCTATACGACCTTTGCCTATAGCCAGCTCGTATTTAACGCTGCCCAATATTCTACCCAGGATGAAATCAAGATCAGCCTGGACGTGCAGAATATAGGCAGCTGCGCAGGCCAAGAAGTGGTGCAGTTGTATCTTCACGATGTTCATTCCAGTTTGATGCGTCCCGACAAAGAACTCAAGGCGTTTGAAAAAGTCATGCTGCAACCCGGCGAGACGAAGACGGTCATCTTTACGCTTGATCGTGAAGCGCTGTCGTTCTATGATCCCGGCCAGAAACAATGGCTGGCAGAACCGGGCGAGTTCGAAGTGTTCGTCGGGAGCTCGTCGCGTGACATTCGTCTCAGCGGCAAATTTGATTTGACACGGGGCACGGATGTTTTGATAAGTCACGCCGGTCGTTTGCATGTCGGCTTGCCGCTAAAAACCATTATGAATGATCGCGCGGGCCGCCCCATACTCGAGCAGCATCTCGGCGAACTTCTGCGCCATCCTCAAACGGCGTTAATGACGGGCTTTTCGCTGGAGCACATCGCCAAGACAGTGCCGCAGTATGTCACGCCGCAAATGCTGAAACGAGTCAATGAGGCCTTGACCAAAGCCTGACAGGGTTAGCTTGTGTTGTCCCTAACGTTCCCGGAATTTCTCGACACAACGCGGTCTCGATCGATCCACAAACGGTGGGTGATGGATCGCCTATCGGGTTGCCGCCGTACTCGATGACGCTGTATATCTTAAGGGGCTGACCCTTTAGCGTTAAATCGATCTCACATGCAATCATCCATTCGCACGATCATTTTCATTTGGTTGGCCTGGGCCGTTGTCCTCAACGGCTTTCAATCCGTCGTTGAAGCACGATTGGTTCTCCGTAAGCCCGACTTCGCTCTGTCGTGGACGCCGAGCGAGACTACTCCCAATAGCCGGAACGACAAAATTTATTTGAACGATCTTTTTATGAACGCCCAAGTTTCGTGGGATTCGGAATTCTATCTCTCGATCGCCACTGTTGGCTATGATGATCCCGCCGTACGCAGCACGCCGCCCGATCGAGGTCAACCGCTTTCATTGAACTACGCGTTCTTTCCATTTTATCCAACAGTCATGCGGGCGGTTTCTCTGCCGCTGCGGGTTTTGAATCTAACCCCCATCGCCACTTCGACCTTAGCGGGCGTGCTCGTCTCGGTCAGCAGTACCTTGTTCGCGATGGTGGCCTTGTACGATCTGACTCGAGAAGAACTGGGCGAAGACGGCGGCCTTCGCGCCGCTTTCTATCTATTGATCTTCCCCACCGGGTTTTTCCTGGCGCAAGTTTATACTGAAGGCTTATTCGTGGCGCTGGCCTTCGGCTCATTGGCGTTGATGCGGCGCAAGCATGTACTCATCGCCTCGATCTTGGCAGTGCTGGCCGTCTGGACGCGGGCGGTTGGCATTGCTTTAGTCATACCCTTGCTGTTAGCCTGGACTAAAGAAATTCCCTGGAAACAACTTTCCTTGAAAGCGATTCCCTGGCGCTTGATGGTGCGTGGTCTGCTGGTCTTGCTGCCGATCGGGGCTTACCTGCTGTGGCAGCAATCCTCATTAGGCACTTCCTTCAAAGACGTTGAAGATACCTTCTTCAGTCGGGGCTTGTTGCAGATCGAGTCCTCGTTGAAGCACTGGTCGGAGACGTGGCAAAGTTTGTTTGGCGACAATACTCAGGCTACGGTGTATTATCTATTGGAATTTGCCACGGTTGCACTCGCCTTGATCTGTTCGGTATTGACGCTGCGGCATTATCCGGCGGTGGCGCTGTTTAGTTTGATTGCAGTAATTGTCTCCTTCACCAGTGGTGTGCCGCAAAGCATGGCGCGCTATGTCTTAGCTGCGCCGGCGATGTTCATTCAACTCAGCCGCTGGGGCCGCCACCCGGCATTCGATCGATCGTGGACGCTGGCGAGTGTGCTGCTGATGGGTATGTTGGTGACGTTGTTTACGTACGATATGTGGGTGGCTTAATTTGAGCGGAAAACCTTGCGAAGGGCCTGCTCTGCGAGCATGGGAGTGCCGAAGGGTTGGATTGAAGAATGGTCAACCCGCACTAAACCCTTCGCAAGGCTGATCGCCAACCAGCATTTTCAACAATCGGATAGCTGTCACTTTGAGTTCAGTATGGAGCAAATGAATCGATCATGCGCTATGGATATTTCGACGACGAGCAACGCGAGTATGTTATTACTCAACCGGATACGCCAATTCCGTGGATCAATTATCTCGGCTGCGAAAATTATTTTGGCCTCATCTCCAATACGGCCGGCGGCTATTCCTTTTATCGTGACGCCCGACTACGGCGCTTGACGCGCTATCGTTACAACAACGCACCGCTCGATCTGGGTGGGCGCTACATTTATTTGCGCGATAACGATTCACAAGAGTTCTGGTCGCCAACCTGGCAGCCGACCCGCCGTGCGTTGACAAACTACACCTGCCGTCACGGCTTAGGTTACACCACCATCAGCTCGACCTATCAAGACATCGAAGCGCGCACCTTGTACTTTGTGCCATTAGGTGAAACGCTCGAAGTCTCGCAGCTCACGCTCACTAATCATCGATCAACCCCGGCCCACATTTCAGTTTTCTCCAGCATCGAATTTTGTTTATGGGATGCGCAGGACGACGCGACTAACTTTCAGCGCAACTTCAACACTGGCGAGGTTGAAGTCGAAGACGGCGTGATCTATCACAAGACCGAATATCGTGAGCGGCGCAATCACTTTGCATATTTCGCTTGCTCTGAACCACAGGTTGGATTCGACACGCAGCGCGAGTCGTTCCTGGGTGCTTATCACGGCTGGGATAATCCAGTCGCGGTCGAACGCGGCGAATCAACCAATTCGATCGCGCAGGGCTGGCAGCCGATCGGTTCACATCACGTCAAGGTCACACTGGCGCCGTATGAAACGCGGCAGATCATTTTCGTGTTAGGCTATCACGAGAATCCGCGCGATCAGAAATTCGATCCACCCGGTTCACAGAGGATCAACAAACGAACGGTCAAGCCGATCATGGCGAAGTATCTTGAAGCCACGCACGTCGCAGCGGCCTTCGAGACTTTAAGGAAATATTGGGATGGTCGCTTGGCGGTCTTTCAAGTGAACACGCCCGATGTTCACACCAATCGCATGGTTAACATCTGGAATGCTTACCAGTGCATGGTCACGTTCAACCTATCGCGCTCAGCCTCGCTGTTTGAATCAGGCATTGGCCGAGGCATGGGTTTCCGGGATTCGAATCAAGACCTGCTCGGCTTTGTGCACATGGTTCCCGCGCGCGCGCGGGAGCGCATCCTCGACATCGCCGCGACGCAGTTGGAATCCGGCGGCGCGTATCATCAATATCAGCCGCTGACCAAGCGCGGCAACAATGAGATTGGCAGCAACTTCAATGACGATCCGTTGTGGTTGATTCTAGGCGTATCCGCGTATCTTAAAGAGACGGGCGATTGGTCGATCCTCGACGAACCGGTAACCTACGATAACCGATCGGGTTCTGAACAACCGCTGCTCGATCATTTAATGCGGAGCTATCGGTACACGCTCGAGCGGCTTGGCCCTCACGGCCTGCCATTGATCGGCCGCGCCGATTGGAATGATTGTCTCAACCTCAACTGTTTTTCGGAAGAACCGGGCGAATCTTTTCAAACGACGACCAATCGCGACGGCAAAGTGGCTGAGTCGATTTTCATTGCCGGCTTATTTGTGCAGGCGGCGCAAGAACTCGCGGCCATTGCACAGCATCGCCACTTGTCAGTTGAAGCGCAGCAGTGTTTGATGGAAGCTGCCAAGATGAAGATCACCGTCGATCAATATGGTTGGGATGGCGACTGGTTCTTGCGAGCCTACGATAACTTCGGCGCGAAGATCGGCTCGCGCGAATGTGACGAAGGCCGGATCTTCATCGAGCCGCAGGGGATGTGCATCATCGGCGGCATTGGTGTGGAAGATGGCCGCGCTGAACGAGCGCTCGCCGCTGTGAATCAACAGTTGGCTACGCAGCATGGCATCATACTGCAACAGCCTGCGTATTCACAGTATTATCTGAATCTCGGCGAAATTTCATCGTATCCGCCGGGGTATAAAGAGAACGCTGGAATTTTCTGCCACACCAATCCGTGGATCATGATCGCCGAAGCGATCGTCGGGCACGGTGATCAAGCGCACGCTTACTACTCGCGCATCAACCCTTCGGCGCGCGAAGCCATCAGCGATGTGCATCGCTGCGAGCCGTATATATACGCGCAAATGATCGCGGGGCGTGATGCGCCCACGCATGGCGAAGCGAAGAACTCATGGCTGACCGGCACGGCGGCCTGGAACTACGCGGCGATCTCGCAGTGGATTCTTGGCATTCGGCCTACGCTCGATGGCTTGCAGATCGCACCGGTGATTCCGACCGAATGGCCAGGCTTCAGTGCGACGCGCGTTTTCCGTGGCGTCACTTACCGCATCGAAGTGAAACGTGTAGGTAAAGGCAACAATGTTTCGCTGCGGGTCAATGGACAATCGATCGCGGGTAATGTTGTTTCATTGCCAGCGGACGGGCAAGCCGAAGTTTCGGTTGAGGTGACATTAATTTGAGCCGCGTGCTGACAGGCCTCGAAAGAGTCACGGGCGATTTTTATGGATTGCCGACGCACGTCCTAGGCAACGATCAGCTGTCACTCGAATTTCTGAGCGAAGCTGGGCCGCGTATCGTGCGCTTAAAATTGCCGGGCCATGACCAAAACTTTTTGGCTGAAGTACCCGATTTCAAATGGACGACGCCCCACGGCGATTATTTTCTGCGCGGCGGACATCGGTTGTGGCGCGCGCCCGAAATTTTTCCGCAGACGTATAGCCCTGACAGCGGCGGCTTGAAGATCGAGGAATTGTCGGACGGCGTGCGTTTATCGCGGGCCGCGCAGCTGGCGGGCGACCTGCATAAGAGCATCGAGATTCAGCTGCGGGCGGATCGACCAGCGGTGACTTTGATCCATCAATTGACCAATGACAGCGATCAATCGATCGAATGTGCGCCGTGGGCGATCACGCAGCTGGCTTTGGGCGGGATCGCGATCATGCCGCTGCCAAATGATTCTGTCGAGGCGGATGAGCTGCAGCCGAATCGTCATCTGACTTTGTGGCCTTACACGCACTGGAGCGACTCGCGTTTGCACGTCTATGACGATGTGGTGTTGATTGAGGCTCGATCGGAACTGCCGGCCTTGAAGATCGGCACACTGAATCGACACGGTTGGATCGGTTACTGGATTGGCGGTGTTTTGTTCCGTAAAAGTTTTGAGCCGGCGACCGATCAACTCTATCCCGATCTCGGTTCGAATGTTGAAGTCTATTGCAACGATCGCTTCATTGAGTTGGAAACATTGGGCGGCTTGCGAACTTTGCAGCCGGGTCAAACCGCGACTCATATCGAAACCTGGGAAATGCTGACTGGCTTCGACGTCCCGGCCACACTCGCTGGTGCGCAAGCTCTAGTAAAGAAACTGGAGAGTTGATATGAACCATATTTTTCCGAAGGATTTTGTCTGGGGCGCAGCGACGGCTTCTTATCAAATCGAAGGCGCCTGGAACGAAGAGGGCAAGGGTGAATCGATCTGGGATCGCTTCAGTCACACTTTGGGCAAAGTCGAGAATGGCGACACGGGGGATGTGGCTTGCGATCATTATCATCGTTGGCGCGATGATCTGGCTTTGATGCAGCAGTTGGGCTTGAAAGCTTATCGGTTTTCCATCTCATGGCCGAGAGTGATCCCCAACGGCTTCGGCCCGATTAACACGATGGGTTTGGACTTTTACGATCGATTGGTCGATGCGCTGCTCGAAGCCAACATTCAACCCTTTGCGACACTTTACCATTGGGATCTGCCGCAGGCTTTGCAAGATCGCGGCGGATGGAGCCAGCGGGCAGTCACCGCCCATTTTGCGGACTATGCCGCGTTAATGGTTCGACGCTTGGGTGATCGGGTTAGATCGTGGGCGACGTTCAACGAACCATGGGTGGTAGCCTTCGTCGGAAATCGGGATGGCCGACATGCGCCGGGGCTCACCAACGAGCAGCTGGCTTTGCAAGTGGCGCATCATTTACTGGTCGCGCATGGATTAGCCGCGCAGGCGATCCGATCGATCGATCCAGCACTGGAAGTCGGTATCGTTAACAGCATGTGGCCATACGATGTCGAGACAGACACTCCTGAGAATCGATCGCAGGCTGATGAGCTGTGGCAGAAGAATGAAGCCTGGTTCATCGAGCCAATTGTGCGCGGCAGTTATCCAACGCGAGGCTGGGCAGCCTATGGTGCGAATGTGCCGATCGTTCAGCCCGGCGATATGGCGTTGATCGCGCAGCGGATCGATTTCATGGGCATTAACTATTACTCGCGGCATCTGGTCGAGAACGGGGAAATGGTTGCCAACGCGCCGAATGCGGAACATACCGAGATGGGCTGGGAAGTTAACGCGCCGGGACTGCGCCGTCTGCTGAATCAATTGAAGCGGGATTATCGCTTGCCGCCGCTGTACATCACCGAGAACGGTGCGGCCTTTGTCGATCAGGTCAGTCCCGATGGACAAGTCCATGATCCGCGCCGCTTGAATTATTTGCGTGAACACATCCAGCAAATCAAACTCGCCATCGGCGACGGCGTCGATCTACGCGGTTACTTTGCCTGGTCACTCCTCGATAACTTCGAATGGGGTTATGGTTATGCCAAGCGCTTCGGGCTGATCTACGTCGATTATCAGACTCAACAGCGCATCATCAAAGACAGCGGCCGCTGGTATGCGCAGACTATCGCCCGCAATGCCGTTGAACAATTACCGGGGTGAGCGGCTGATCTAAATCTATTTTGTTTTAACGCTTCGCGTTGATATTCTCGCGGACTTTGCTTGTGCCAGGCCCGACGGTTCATCTTTATCGATCTTCTCGAACCGCGCGATCAGCTGCTTGGGTCTGATCGATAATTTTTGCTTCAAGCGTTTGTTCGCCAGATTGACATACTTTCGAATGGTTTCATAACCCACGTAAACCCGATCGAGCCACTTGGCAACTTTAAGCGTCTGCCCCGATCCGGCAAACGGATCAAGCACCACCTCGCCCGGATATGAATACATCTGAATCAAGCGGTACGGAATCTCTTCAGGATACGGACAGGGATGATCGATCACATCGGGCGGCACGGGCGCGATGTGCCACAGATTGTTGGCGGTGTCCATGGTGAACAATCGATTGATCGGAAACTTGGCTGAATGTTTGTCTGTGAGTGAATGAGTTTTGTAAATTGGATCGCCGGGCTTGCGAAAGATCAAAATGTATTCGGTCATGATGTTGGGGTAGTAATAACCCGGATAGGGTTTCTGGATCGTTACCCCGGCGCGCTTCACGCCCGCCGTGCATTTGTGCCAGATGATATCTTGATGGAACAGCCAGCCCGATCGGGTCAGCCGCGCGATCAGATCGAACGGCACGGGATAGTGTTGGCCGTTCAGCAGCACGGTGCCGATCACGATCGCGCAGAAGCCGCCGGGCTTTGTTACCCGCAGCACTTCGCCGAAGATTCGATCGAGCCAAGCGAGATACTCTTCGTACTCCGTGTAGCCTAACGCATATTTGCGCGTCCGATAATTCTTCTGCTTGTTGGACGCATGAACATCGTAATCGATCGCGTTCCAATACGGCGGTGAAGTCACCGTCAAGGCCACGCTATTGTCGTCGAGTTCAGTCATTGATTCGCATGAATGGGTGATGATTTTGTTAAGCATCCGCACTCTCCCACTGCTAATTTCCAACTTCCATTCTACACCGAAGTGTAGCTGAGATTCTACTAATTGACAAGATGTGCGTCTTTTAATCATTTGGCATAGCCAATTCGCGACATTCAACACTTCGCAGCGCTGATCGATCGGCTTACAATAAAACTGGCAGTCATGCGCCAAATCACTGCGAGGCAGACAGTGTCTGGCATCGATAACACTTATCTGATCTTGGTCTATTTTGTCTACGGCCTGGCTTTCTTCAGTCTGGGACTCGCCGTCGTCCTTGAGCGTGGGCGCGGCTCCGATGCGCGCCTGCGGCACGCGCTGCGACCCTTGGCCGTCTTCGGTCTGCTGCATGGGACGCATGAATGGATCGAGATGCTGGAGCTCATGCGCGCGCTGCCCGGCCAGTTCACCGCGTCGATCGTCTGGGACGGCATTCGCTTAGGTATCCTATGTTTTTCGTTCTTATCGTTGAGTGCGTTTGGCGCGTCGCTGCTCAGCCCGACCGAACGTCAGCGGCGATTAAGTTTGCTTGTGCCGCTGTTTCAAGTGGCGATGTGGAGCATTGGCCTATTTATTTTTCGTGGTGAGTACGTTGTCTTCAGCCGCTTGATGGATGTCGCTGAAGTTTGGACGCGCTATGTCGTCGCGATTCCAGCCGCTTTGATGGCGAGTGTCGGTTTGGTGGCGCAGCAACGTGCTTTCCGACAAGCTGGCATGATCCGTTTTGGCCGCGATAGTTTATGGGCAGCGGTCGCTTTTGCGTGGTATGGCATCATCGGTCAAGTGTTTGTGCGGCCCAGTCCGCTGCCGCCATCCGATGTGTTGAATCAAGAATTATTTTTGCGGTTGTTCGGTTTTCCGGTTCAACTCCTGCGGGCGATCGCGGCGCTGATGATCTCGTTATTCATTATCCGCTTCTTCCGATCATTCGAAGTTGAAACACAGCAGCGCATCGCGGAATTGCAAGCCGGTCGATTGGAAGAAGCCGAACGGCGCGAAGCTTTGCGCGGCGAGCTGCTCCGACGAGTGGTCGCTGCTCAAGAAGCCGAGCGCCAGCGCATTGCGCGTGAGCTGCATGACGCTACGGGACAAGCCCTCACGGCGTTGGGGCTTGGCTTGCGCGGCGTCGCAACGAGTTATGCGCGGCAGGATAATGATCAGATCGATAAACGTCTGAGACAGTTGGAAGACCTGACGACTCGATCCTTGGATGAGCTGCGGCATCTGATCGCCGATCTGCGGCCGTCGCACCTCGACGATCTGGGTTTGGCGGCAGCGCTGCGTTGGTATGCCAAAGATTTGCAGAGCCGCGTGCCGCTTGACATTCGCGTCGAGATTAATGGCGAGGAGCGGCCGCTGGCCTCAGCGGTGAAGATCGCACTCTTCCGTGTGGCTCAAGAAGCGCTGACGAACATCATCAAGTATGCGGATGCCGAGCACGTCTGGTTGCGCTTGAATTACGCCGAACAAGAAGTGATGCTGCAGATCGAAGACAATGGCCGCGGCTTCGATGTGGAAGCGCAGGCCAAATCGGCGCGCTCGCAATGGGGATTGCTGGGCATGCAGGAACGCGCCGCGCTGCTCGGCGGCCGGTTCGATCTGTATTCAGTGGCGGAGCAAGGGACGCGCGTGCAAGTTATCATTCCATATCAGCAGGTTTTTGAAGGATCGGCAGCGGCCTAGGGATGCCGTTGCTGCAGATAAAAAATTGTTAAGCATATCGTAGGCGAGGCATCCCTACACCTTCACTGCAACGTCCTTCGGACAGTGCGGTGCAGGTGTGCCTCGCGGGGATTATTTCCATGACAATCAAAATATTATTGGTCGATGATCATGCCGTGGTCCGATCGGGCCTGCGGATGCTGTTGGAGAATGAAGCCGATGTCGAAATCGTCGGTGAAGCGGCGACGGGCCGCGAGGCGTTGGCGCTCGTCGATCGCTTGAAGCCCGATATGGTGATCATGGACATCGGTCTGCCGGATATCACCGGCATCGAAGCGACGCAGCGGATCAAACAGACTTCGCCAGAGGTGGCCGTCGTAGCCTTGACGATCCACGAAGATGAAGAGTATTTCTTCAAGATGCTGCAAGCCGGCGCAAACGGCTATGTGCCCAAGCGCGCCGCGCCCGAAGAATTGCTGACGGCCATCCGGATTGCAGCCGAAGGCGGAGTGTATCTGTATCCTTCACTCGCCAAACTATTGGTACGCGATTATCTGTCGAGTGATCATGATGCTGCCAAGAAAGATGCGCTGGATGAGTTGACCGATCGAGAGCGCGAAGTGCTGGCGCACTTGGCCGATGGCGCAGACACGCAATCGATCGCAGAGGCGTTGAACATCAGTCCCAAGACCGTCGCGCGGCATCGCGATAACATCATGAACAAACTGAATCTGCATTCGCGCACGGAGTTGGTGAAGTATGCGATTCGCAAAGGAATTATTCAGGCGTAAACCTAAATTGCTCTAGCCGCCGTCTCGGCGGCGTGTAGCTGATCAATGCCGCGCCGAGGACGGCGCGGTGAGCATTATCACCTAATTGTTGGGGCGAGGTTACCTCGCCCTTTTTGTTTGATGAAACGATTTTGCGGCTCAGCATTCATTATGCTGAGCCGCTTCGTCTTAATCGCTGGGGTGATCCACCCAATCGGGTATGGGCAAAAACCCCACGGGATCATTCGATCGGCTGCTAGATCGCGCAGACAAAGATCGGGTGAATAGCGGATTGTCGTCGAGTGTGCCGACCTCTATACTGCAAGTGAAGATCGAGAAAGGTCAGCGGTTTGAATGGAGCAGGAGGTGGACCATGTTCGGCACAACAGTTGTTCTTACTTTAGCGATTTTGCGAATTGTTCTCCCGATCGTGTTGTTGCTGATAGTGGGTACGTTGATCAGTCGCCATCAGCATACGCGGCACATCCATTAGGCGGTGTGCCATGACTCTTGACGGATTGGCAGCAGTTCTCCTCGGAATTCTAGTGCGCTTCGTTCTGCCGATTGCGGCCACGCTGCTGGTCATCTGGTTCTTCCGCAAACTCGATGCCCGGTGGCAGATCGAGGCGCAGCAGCAGTTGCGTGCGCGGATGGCATTGGCCGCCGCGAACCACACAGCGTGCTGGGAGCAGCGCCAATGCTCGGCGGAAAAACGCGCACTCTGCCCGGCCTATCAAAACAGTCATATGCCGTGCTGGCAAGTCTTTCGCGCAACAGACGGCCGCTTGCGCGAAGCTTGTATGGAATGCGATGTGTTCCTGTCCGCTCCGGTGCCGGCTATACTTTAGATCATTGAAACTTCCGAAGTCTGAGAGACTTCGGAAGTTCAGGCTAGGAGGATTTTGAAATGAAACGTTTGATGCTGCGCTTGATATTGGGACTTGTTTTTGCAATACCATTGATGCTAGTGGCGACCGTATGGGTGCAGGCCAGCCCGATCGTTCCCGCGCCGGTTAAAGAAGCGACGCTGTCCAATTGCGTGGTGTGCCATGCCGAATATCAAAACGCGTGGGAGCATGGCTCGCATGGTCGAGCAGCGACCAATTCGAATTTCGTCACTGCGTGGAATGCCCAAGGCAGCCCGGCGGAGTGCATGAGCTGCCATTCGACCGGGTACGATGCTAACACACAAACATGGAAGACCGAAGGGGTAACCTGCGAAGCTTGCCACGGTCCGATCGCGTCTGATCATCCCAAGACGCCCATGCCGGTCGATCGATCCGGCAAGACGTGCGGCAACTGTCACACTGAAACTTATTTCGAGTGGCAAGTGAGCAAGCATCGCGCCAATGATCTGGCCTGCTCCAGCTGCCACGATGCGCATGCTACAAAGTTGAAGGCAACTGATCCATCAGCCTTGTGCGCGACCTGCCATCAAGCCCGCGCCACCAATTTCTCGCACACAGCGCATTCTGCAAAAGGGCTGAACTGTGCGGATTGCCATCTGTCGCCGCTGGATAGCAAACTAGGGCAGGGGCATGGCGAGCGCGATCACAGTTTCAACGTGCGGCTATCAACCTGCAATACCTGCCATGCTTATCAGATGCATGACCCCAGCACGATCCACGAAGTTGCGATCACGCCGGAGCCGATCGATGCGATGACAGCCGTGCAATCCGCAGAGGTAACCGCCTTGCCAGAGCCGGTGAACCCGACCGGTTTTGCTGCGCTCGCCGGGCTGATCGGTTTGGCCTTCGGCATTGTGCTCGCGCCGTGGCTGGAGAAATGGTACAAGCGTGTGAAGTAAATTAATTGCCTGCTCGCCGCGCCGTCCGCCCATACCCACTCGCCACTGGCGAGTGGTGGCCCGCCAGGCGCCGGCGCGGTTGACCGCCGGGGACGGTGGTCAGAGCAGATATGATGAAAGGCTTAAACATGGAAACGCAAACAATTGACCGACGTGATTTTCTTAAATTACTCGCCGCCAGCGCCGGTACGATCGTCGGCTTGCAGATGATTCAAAACCTGACAGCCGCTGCGCAAGTGGCCGAAGCCTCCGAAACCGGATCGAGTCCGCACAAGTGGGTCATGGTGATCGATCAGGCCAAGTGCACCGGCTGCGGCCAATGCACGTTGACCTGCCGCGCGCACAACGATGTGCCGCCCTCGATCTCATGGAACCGCGTGATCGATGCGGGAACGGTCGGTGATAAAGAAGTCTTTCTGGCGCGGCCGTGCATGCACTGCGAACATGCGCCGTGCGTGGAAGTCTGTCCGGTCGGCGCGAGTTACCGCCGCGCGGATGGCATCGTCATGATGGACTACGACAAGTGCATCGGCTGCCGCTACTGCGAAGTGGCCTGCCCGTATGGCGCGCGCGCGTTCAACTGGGAAGAATTCACCGGAGCGAATCCTGCCGTGCCAACCTGGGGTCAGCCCGAAATTCCGCGCCGACTGCGCGGTGTCGCCGAGAAATGTTCGTTCTGCGTCCAGCGGATCGATCGGGGTTTGGCCATGGGCTTGAAGCCCGGCGTCGACCAAGCGGCTACGCCCGCGTGTGTGGTGGCTTGCCCGGTGGGTGCGCGCAAGTTCGGCGACTTGAATGATCCTGAATCGGAAGTCAGTCAACTGCTGGCCGATCATGCAGCGTATCGACTGCGTGAAGACCTGGGCACTGCGCCGCGCGTCTATTATCTGCCCGCGCGCAAAGGAGCATAGCCATGCTGGCTAAACGCAAGACTCAACTGCGACTTCATCTCTCCAAGTTTCAAATCTGGCTGCTGGCGTTGCTGACGTTGATCGTCATCGGCGTGATCGGTGGCGTGATCGTGATGAGCCGCGGACTGGTCGTGACGAATCTGACCGATCTGGTACCGTGGGGCCTGTGGATCACGATCGATATGTCGGCGATTGCCATGAGCGCGGGCGCGTTCTTATTGTGCGCTGCAACTTATTTGCTCGGCATGAAGCGCTTGCAACCGATCGCACGTACCGCGACGTTCATCGGCTTGATCGGTTACAGCATGGCCGTGCTGTGTCTCATGCTGGACATCGGCCGGCCCGATCGATTCTGGCACGCCTTAGTGTACTGGAATCCGCATTCAGTCTTGTGGGAAGTGACGATGTGTGTCGCATTATATTTCAGCGTGTTGATGTTGGAGACCGCACCAATCATTGGACAAACAGACTGGATGCAAAAGCGGCTGCCGAAGATCGCGCGTTTGATGACGAGCGTCCATCACTATGCGCCCGTGTTGGCCGTCGTCGGTTTGGGCTTATCGATGCTGCATCAATCCTCGTTAGGTGCAACCTACGGTGTGTTGAAGGCGCGGCCATTCTGGTATCGGCCTGATCTATCGGTGCTGTTCATGTTCAGCGCCATGGCCGGTGGTCCGGCGCTGACCACACTCGTGTCGATGTTATCCGCTCGATTCACCAAGCGCGCGCGGGTCAACGATGAATTGCTCGATCTCTTATCAAACTTCATCGGCTGGGTGCTGGTCGGTTACTTATACTTCCGCTTCTGGGATGCGTTCTCAATGACGTACACTTACACGCCTGGTCGAACCGAAGGGCTAAGCTTGATGACGCAAGGTTCGTTGTCCTTCAACTTCTGGGTCGGCGAAATCTTATTGGGCGCGGTCATCCCGATCGTGATTCTGTTGAAAAAGAATTTTCGCGCTAATATGTTGCTGCGGATGTTAGCGCTGGCGTTAGTCGTCGGCGGGGTGGTGGCCTATCGCTGGGACACGAATCTGGCCGGACAGTTGGTGATGCTGACTTATCTACCGCAAGACAACGTCGCGCGCTACACGACGTACTTCCCGTCGATCGTCGAGTTGATGACGGGCGCAGGCATCGTCGCCTTTGGAGTGTTGGCCTTTACTTTAGGAGTGAGGTGCCTGAATGTGATCGATCATCGATCCGCGCCGCAGGTTGAGGCCGAGAGTGTTGCCCCACTGATCGCGTCCGCCGCGACCGATTGATCTATACGCCGCGATCGTGTTCAGGCGAAGTGAGACGCCGCACGGATCCGAACGGTGCGGCACATTTGATTGGGATTCGAAGCTATCTAGCCCGCGGCGCCTACGCTCTGGTTGGTAAGATAGTTCTCCAAACCCATCTGCTCGATCTGCGCCCGCTGCTGCTCGGCCCAATCGACATGCCCCTCTTCCATCTTGAGGATGGTAGTCAGCAAATCGCCAGTAGCCTGGTCATCCACTTCACGCGCCAGGCGAATACCGGCATTATAGGCGCGAACCGCGCCGAGCTCGGCCTCCTGATCGTAACCAACCATGTCCATCACGCTCTTGCCGATTTTCATCGCGTTGAGCTTGGAAACGATCGGTGTGCCATCCAGGAAGAGGATGCGCTGGATGAGCCATTCGGCGTGGTGCATCTCATCCTTGGCCTGCTGTTCGATGGCGTGATGAAGTTTTGCGTAGCCCCAGTTGTCGCACATTTCTGAGTGCACCATATATTGACTGATCGCGGTCAACTCATCGGCCAGTAGTTCATTCAATACGGTCAAAATTTTTTCATTGCCCTTCATGCTAGACTCCTTATCGGATCGATGTTTGTCCTTACTATAAACTTGTTCAAGACCTGAATCAACTGAGGAATGTCACGCCGCTGGATTCGTAAAGTAATTGGGCGTAAACCAGATCGCGGTGAGTATTAAGCGGATTAGTCCATGTGGACTTGACTGCCATAACAAAAAAGCGGCGATGCATGACGCATCGCCGCTTTTCATTACGACGGAACAGATTTACTTGGGGGCAATCACTTCCGGTCGAGTGAACCTGCTGACATCGCCGCCCAAATCCTTGGTCGCATCATACAGATACTGCATGACATACTTCGGGTTGTGAGCGAATGCGCCAGGATCCTTGACGGAAGCCTGGTAGTCGTAAGCAGCTTTCAGCAGACGAGGCGTCCAGGTGGCGTAGCGGATCAAAG
>JBGQGR010000005.1:0-16348 GCA_041497495.1 Anaerolineae bacterium
CGATGGCGTAATCGGGATGAGACGGCAGTCCCGGATACCACACCCGCTTAACGTGCGGGTGTGATTCTAAAAACTCGGCCACGCGCTGACCATTCTCGTTTTGTTTCGCCATACGCAGTCCCAGCGACTTGAGGCCGCGCAGCAACAGCGCCGCGTTATGCGGATCGGCGATCGCGCCCAGGACGCCCAACGATTGGCGAATCGCGCCGATCAGGCCCGCCTCGCCGACCACTGCGCCCGCCAGGAGATCATTGTGTCCGCTCAAATACTTTGTCGCCGAATGAACCACCAGATCGATGCCGAAATCAATCGGGCATTGATTGATCGGCGTCGCAAAGGTCGAATCGATCAATGTCTTGATGCCGTGCCGACGGCCCACTTCGGCCAGTCGGATCAAATCCATCACCCGCAAATATGGATTCGTGGGCGATTCGGAAATGATTACGCGCGTGTTAGGCTGCAGCGCGGCTTCCAGCGCATCGAAATCGCCCAGCAGCACGATCGTGGTCGTGATGCCCAAGCGTTTGAGGAAGTTAAGACAGAACTGCCGCGTGCGTCGATAGGAGTCATGTGTCATGACGATGTGCGCGCCGGTCGGCAGCATCGACAGCAGCACCGAGGTGATCGCGGCCATGCCGGACGAAAACAAGATCGCGTCTTCGCCATGATCGAGCGCGGCGAGCTTCGCTTCGCACGCCGACACAGTGGGATTGCCATAACGTCCGTATTCAATTCGGCCGCCGGTTGTTCCGCGCAAGTGCGCTTCTTGAAAGTCACACAGGTCTTGTGTGTTTTCAAATGTGTAGGTCGCCGTCTGCACGACCGGCACCGTGAGCGAATGATACGGATAGGGCCGCTGCTCGCCAGCATGCACTGCTAACGTCGATGCGCCGCGTTTGACGTGCGGCGTTGAAGCCGTCGAGAAATTCGATTGAAGCTGAGGTTGAACTGAAGTGGCCATGCGTCTCTCCCTGAATGGATTGGGTCTTATCAGAGAGAGCCAGAGGGGTGAAAAAAGCCCCTGCGGGATGAGAAGGGGTTAGAGGAAAAGCTGCTAACTTGCTCTCATCTTCCAGGAAAGTACTGCCGGAATTGGCACCTTGCAGCGCGCTGGTTCTTGCACTGCAGGTTGTCGAGGCATCATCGGGCCGGTCCCTCCGCCTCTCTGGATAAGAGTGTGCTATTAAGTTGTTGGGTTAGAGAATATCATAAGTCACTGCCGCCTGTCAAGAGCTAATTTTTGCGTAGGTGATCGAGTGCTTGACGTGAACCGCAAATGTGTGTATCATATCAACCAAGATGAACCACAACCTTGTGTCTCAGATTACTGCTTACGCCTACTTTTATGCGATGGTCGTATCACCACCGCTGTTTCGGCTTGGCAGCCCTTAGACACCTGTCGAGGAACTCATAAGCGCGAAGCAAACAGCTTCGCGCTTTTTATTTATCCGGAGGCTGAATATGGTGCGTGGCGTGCGCGGTGCAACCACCGTCGAGGCGAATACACCCGAATTAATTTTAGCGGCAACCCACGAGCTGCTGGTCGCGCTGCTCGAAGCGAACCGCATGCGTCCCGACGACATCGCTTCAGTCATCTTTACGACGACACTCGATCTCGATGCCGAGTATCCGGCTGTAGCGGCGCGCGTGTTGGGCTGGCAGGACGCAGCTTTGTTGTGTACCCATGAAATGAATGTGCCGCATGGCCTGCCGCGCTGCATTCGAATTTTGATTCACTGGAATACCAGCGTGCCAGCTGATCGGGTGCGGCATATCTATCTTCGGCAAGCAGTTAACCTGCGGCCTGATCGATCTCAGCTCAATAAGCAGATGCCGATCATCGGGAGGTCAGAATGATCATCGTTATGCAGCATGGCGCCAGCGCGCGCCAGATCACTAATGTCGTCACGCGCGTCGAAGCCCTGGGCTATCGTGCCCACCTATCCCAGGGCGAAGAGCGCACGATCATTGGTGTGATCGGCGACGACCGCCCGATCGATGGATCAGCCTTTGAACTATTGGACGGCGTCGAGAAAACCGTGCCGATCCTGAAGCCCTTCAAGCTGGCCTCGCGCGATATGCATCCGCAGGACACTACCGTTGCGCTCGACGGGATCAAAGTCGGCCGATCGGATATTGTGATCATGGCCGGGCCGTGCGCGGTCGAAAGCCGCGAACAGATACTGGAAACGGCGATTGCAGTAAAGGAAGCCGGTGCGCAGGTGCTGCGCGGCGGCGCGTTCAAACCGCGCACGTCGCCGTACAGTTTCCAAGGCTTGGGCGAAGAAGGCTTGGAACTATTGGCTGAAGCGCGACAGATCACCGGCCTGCCGATCGTCACCGAAGTCATGTCGCCCGAGCAAGTCCCCTTGGTTATGCGTTACGCCGACGTTCTTCAAATCGGCGCGCGCAATATGCAGAACTATTCGCTGCTGCATGCCGTAGGCGAATCCCATCATCCGGTACTGCTGAAGCGCGGGATGATGTCCACGATCGAAGAGCTGCTCATGTCAGCTGAATATATTTTGTCGCACGGCAATACGCGGGTGATGTTGTGCGAGCGCGGCATTCGCACGTTCGAGCGTTACACCCGCAATACCACCGACATCAATGCCATACCGGTGCTCAAACAAATGTCGCACCTGCCCGTCATCCTCGATCCCTCGCATGCCACCGGCAAATGGGAATACGTCATCCCGGTTGCACGCGCGGGCATAGCGGCCGGTGCCGATGGTTTGATCGTCGAGGTTCATCCACATCCCGAAGAGGCCGCCTCGGATGGCGCGCAGAGTTTGAAGCCGGAGAAATTTGCGCAGTTGGTGCGTGAAGTTCGTCAGATAGCCGAAGCGATCGGACGTCGATAATGTCAAACAATTTGCGAGACAGCCGCGTGGGCATCATTGGCTTGGGCTTGATGGGTGGCTCGTTGGCGCTGGCGCTACGCGATCAGTGCGCGACGATTACGGGCTATGATAACGATCCAGCGGTTGTCGATCGCGCGATCAGAGGCAGCGTGATCGATCATGCGATCAATCCAGCCAGCGCGGTCGATGAGATCGATCTTCTGATCTTAGCCACACCGGTCGGTGCGATCCTCGATTGGCTTATACGCCTCCCGATCGTTTTTCCCGGCTCCTTGCACGTGCTCGATCTCGGCTCAACCAAAGCTCAAATCGTCGCGGCGATGCAGCGGTTACCCGATCGCATCAGCCCGCTCGGCGGACATCCGATGTGCGGCAAAGAAACATCCGGCTTGCAGGCTGCCGACTGCACGTTGTTCAAAGATCGGCTCTTCGTGCTGACGCCGCTGGAACGAACTCCGCTCGCCACGCTGTCATTAGCACACGAAGTGATTGCGGCGATCGGCGCTCAAGCGTTGGTGCTCGATCCCGATCGGCACGATCGACTGGCAGCCGCGATCAGTCACCTGCCCTATCTCACGGCGATCGCCTTAATCGAAGCAGCTGCGCACAGCGGCGATGAACTGGCTTGGCTGTTAGCTGCTTCGGGTTTTCGAGACAGCACACGCCTGGCCGCATCTGATCTCACGATGATGATCGATATTTTGCTTTCTAACAGCCCGGCTGTGCTGAAAAGCATCGCGTGGACGCAACAATCTTTGCGTGAACTGACCGAACTGATCGAGCGGGCAGATCGATCGGGGTTGCGAGCCAGGCTGGAGGGCAGCCGCACGCGTCGCCTGAATCTCAAGGAATGATCACTGATGAAACTGATTGTTAAACCTTCGGCCAAATTGCGTGGTGCCGTCTGCGTGCCCGGCGACAAATCGATCTCGCATCGTGCCTTAATGCACGCAGCTCTCGCGCAGGGCAAAAGTCAGATCGACGGTTTCTTGCAAGCGGGTGTGACGCAGGCCATGATCAGTTGCTTGCGTCAACTTGGCGTTGAGATCGAGAGCGAGCCGGTTGGTTCGCTGGTCGTTCGCGGTGGACGCTGGCATTCGGCTTTATCAAAATTGGATTGCGGCAACTCCGGCACGACACTACGCTTGTTGCTGGGTGCGCTCGCCGGCCAATCGGGTATCACGGCTGTCCTGACCGGTTCGGCTGGTTTGCGCCGCCGCCCGATGAAACGCGTCGTCGAGCCGCTGCGTCTGATGGGCGCGAACATTGTGGAAGATACCCCGCCGTTAGCAGTGCGCGGCAATAAGTTGCGCGGCATCGATTACTCGTTGCCGATCGCTAGCGCACAAGTCAAAGCGGCTCTTTTGTTGGGCGCTCTGCAAGCCGACGGGCCGACGACGATTCACGAGCCGAGTGCTTCACGCGATCATTCGGAGCGATTGCTGCGCGCGTTGAATGTTCCATTCAGTGCGATTGATCATACACTGAAGTTACTGCCGCTCGATCGGCCTTTACCATCTTTCAATTTGAGTATGCCCGGTGATATTTCGTCGGCTGCCTTTCTATTCGCTGCGGCGGTCCTCACACCTGATTCAGAAGTGACAATTCAATCTGTCGGCGTGAATCCAACTCGGACTGGCCTGCTCGATGCTTTAACGGCCATGGGCGCGCAGATCGATCTTGATCGTCCACGCGATCTGGGCTGCGAGCCGGTGGCCGACTTGACGATTCGATCGAGCGAACTGCGCGGCATCACGATCGCAGGCGAACAGGTTGTGCGGATGATCGATGAGTTCCCAATCTTTGCGGTGCTGGCCACTCAAGCTCGGGGTGAAACGAATGTGCGTGAGGCGGCCGAGCTGCGCGTCAAAGAATCCGATCGAATCAGCACATTGGCCGTCGAACTGCGCAAGCTCGGCGCGCAGATCGAAGAGCAGCCGGACGGATTTACAATTGAAGGCCCTACCGCGTTACGCGGCGCTGTCGTCGATTCGCATGGCGATCATCGGCTGGCGATGGCATTGGCGGTGGCTGGCTTAATCGCCGAAGGCGAAACGACCATCCATAACGCCGAAGCCTATCGCGAATCGTTTCCGAACTTCGTCGGTCTCATGCGTGACTTAGATGGCAAGATCGAAAGTGATTGAATGACGAAGAAAGTTGGGTTAATTGGCTGGCCGGTCGAGCACAGCCTGTCACCGCAGATGCACAACGCAGCTTTCAAAGCGTTAGGCTTTGACGGAGAGTATGTGCTGCTGCCCACAACTAATGATCAACTCAAAGATCGGATCGAACAGATTCGGGCAGATGAGTGGTTGGGAGCGAATGTCACCATTACGCACAAAGCGGCCATGCTGACGTGGTTGAACGAGATCGATCGGGCCGCACAATCAGTCGGCGCAGTAAATACAATCGTCAAACAGCGTGACCGACTGATGGGTTACAATACGGACGTGATCGGATTTCAGCAAGCGCTGATCGAAACTGGCATCGAAGTAAAAGATCAACCGTGCGCTGTGTTGGGCGCAGGCGGCGCGGCGCAGGCGGTGGTGTATGCGCTAAAGCAGTTGGGCGCGCAGGTGAGTGTGTATGCGCGTGATGTAACGAAGGCGCAGTCACTTGAAGCGAAACCTTGGTGCGAGATCGATCGAATCAATTCGGCCACTGTCCTGATCGTGAATGCGACGCCGATCGGTATGTGGCCGGCCGTGGATGCATCGCCCTGGCCGAATGGCGTTCCGTTCCCAACAAATGCGCTGGCGTTTGATCTGATCTACAATCCAGGCCGGACACGTTTCATGGCTCAGGCCGAACAAGCAGGCGCGCGATCGATCAATGGCCTAGCGATGCTGCTGTATCAAGGCGCAGCTGCATTCGAGTTGTGGACGGGCTGCACTGCACCGCTGGCTGTGATGCGTGCGGCCTTATCAAATCCTACTGAGCAGTGAGGCACTATGCTTCGATTTTTGACTGCGGGCGAATCACATGGCCCTCAATTGACAGCGATCCTCGACGGACTGCCGGCCGGTTTGCCGTTGAACACCGACGACATCGATCGCGATCTGGCTAAGCGCCAAGTCGGTTACGGGGCTGGTCCGCGCATGAAGATCGAATCGGACCACGCGCGCATCACGGGTGGCGTGCTGGCCGGTCACACCACCGGCGCGCCGATCGCGATCACGATCGATAATCTCGATTACGAGCGCTGGCGCGATCGTGACATCGAGCCGATGACGGTGCCGCGACCAGGCCATGCCGATCTGACTGCTGCGATCAAATATGGTTATCGCGATCTCCGGCTGGCGTTGGAGCGGGCTTCGGCGCGCGAGACGGCGGCGCGAACGGCGGTGGGCGCGATTTGTCGGAAGTTCCTCGAAACTTTCGGGATCGGGATCGGCTCGTATGTCATCGCCATCGGATCAATTGAAGCCGTTCTATCGCCTGATGCAAGTTATGCGGATCGATTCGCGCAGGCGGATCGATCGGACGTGCGCTGCCCCGATGAAATCACAACGGCCAAGATGCAGGCGGAGATCCGATCGGCGATCGAAGCGAAAGATACACTGGGCGGCATCATCGAAGTTGTCGCGCTCAATGTGCCGCCCGGTCTCGGCTCGCATGTGCAGTGGGATCGACGGCTGTCGGCGCGCTGGCTGGCCGCATTAGCAAGCGTGCACGCGATGAAGGGCGTGGAGATCGGTCGGGCTTTTGATCAAGCCCGTCGGCGCGGAACTCAGGTGCATGATGAGATCATGCTCGATGGCGATCGCCTCGTTCGACGAACGAATCGAGCGGGCGGTTTTGAAGGCGGCATCACCACCGGCGAACCGATGATCGCGCGAGTGGCGATGAAGCCGATCAGCACGACGCTGAATCCGCTGCGATCGATCGATCTGGCAAGCGGCGAAGAGACGCGCACCAATTATGAGCGTTCTGACTTCTGTGCGGTGCCGCGTGCCGGTGTCATCCTCGAAGCGATGACAGCCTGTGTACTGGCCGAGGCTCTGATCGAAAAGTTGGGAGGCGACAGTCTGGCTGAAATGCAGCCGCGCTATGAGAGCCTGCGACGCGCGCGGCTTGAAGATTTGTCGATGGATAATACGAAGTGGAGATTCTAAGCACGTGGAACCTAATCTGATCCTGACCGGCTTCATGGGCACCGGCAAGACCAGCGTCGGTCGAGTGATGGCCGAGCGGCTGAAAAAAACTTTCGTCGATACGGATGCCTGGATCGAGGAGCACGCACGCAAATCGGTGGCAGCGATCTTCACCGAAGAGGGTGAAGATCGTTTTCGCGCCTGGGAGGCTGAAGCCTGCGCGGCTTTAGCCGAACCTAACGGTCTGATTATTGCCACTGGGGGTTGGACGTTGGGGCCGCACCAAAATCGCGCAATGATCGAGCGGGGCGGGCGTGTGATCTGTTTAACCGCCGATCTCAATGCGATCCTGTCGCGCCTGAACGGCACAACCGATCGGCCGCTGCTCAGTGGCGATGATCGCGCCGTAAAAGTACAAACACTTTTGAAAGAACGCGAGCCGCTATATCGATTGTTCGCGTGGCAGGTCGACACGACCGAGATGAACATCGCCGAAGTGATGCTGCATGTCATGGCAGTTTGGAGCACGATCGGCAGCGTCGACGATCCAACGGTCTGGCAGCTGCCGATGGGCGAGCATTCGACATCGATCTGGCTGGGCACAGATGTGCTTAACTCGATCGGCCCGGTGTTAAGAGCACGCGGCTTTCGTGGTCACGCCATCGTCATCTCCGATGGAAACGTTGCGCCGTTGTATGGTGAACAGGTAGCCCGCTCATTGAAGTTGTCGGGCTTCGAGCCAGTGTTGCTGCAAGTCCATCCCGGCGAAGACAGCAAATCGCTTGAATCGGCGCGCTCACTTTACACGGCGCTGGCTAAAGGTGAAGTTGAACGCAGCGATTTGATAATCGCGCTCGGCGGTGGCGTAGTCGGCGACCTGGCGGGCTTTGTGGCGGCCACTTATCTGCGCGGACTGCGCTGGGTGTGTGTGCCCACTTCGCTGCTGGCGATGATCGATGCGGGCATCGGCGGCAAGGTCGGCGTGAATTTATCAGCGGGCAAAAACTTAGTCGGCGCCTTTCATCCGCCCGTACTGACGATCGATGATATGTCCGCGCTGCATACGCTGCCGCCCGCAGAGTTTCGATCGGGCTTAGCTGAAATGATCAAAGCCGGTTTGATCGGCGATCCGCAGTTGTTCGAAATGTTCGAGACGGCGCAGACCGATCTGCCGGAGATGATCCGTCGAGCAATCAGCGTGAAAGTCGAAGTGGTCCGATCTGATCCGTTCGAGGCCGGTCAACGCGCCGCGTTGAATCTGGGACACACGATTGGACACGGCCTCGAAGCGGCGTCGAATTATTCGCTGCGGCATGGCGAAGCGATCGGGCTGGGGCTGATCGCCGAGGCGAAACTAGCCGAGCGGATCGGACTGGCAGCGCCAGGCTTGAGCGATCGGATCGAGCGGGTGATCGAGCGAGTCGAGCTGCCCACGCGTTATTCCGATCTCGATCTGGATTTGATCATCGATCGGATGCAGGCCGACAAAAAGAGACAGGCGGGACATTTGAAATTCGCTTTGCCGCGCGCGATCGGCGAGGTGGCGCTGGGCGTTCACGTTAAAGACGAGATCATACGGGCGGCATTGACCGAATTACGATCTGCGTGAGGCATGATGACGGCGCATAGGCGCAGACACTAAGTCGATCGACGCTAGTTGTCTAGCTGACTCTGCGGCATATTCAGACTTACTTGGAGGAATGAATGAAGATCCTCGTATTGCACGGGCCGAACTTGAATCTGTTAGGCGTGCGTGAACCGAAAGTATATGGCTCCCAAACTTTGGCCGATATTGAAACGGCGCTGAAGGTTGAAGGCAAGCAGCTGGGCGTGGTGCGACTTGAGTCGCGGCAGTCCAATCACGAAGGAGAATTGATCGATGCCTTGCATGTCGCTCGGACATGGGCCGACGGGGTGGTGATCAATCCGGGCGGTTACACGCATCATTCAGTCGCACTGCGGGATGCGATCACAGCGATCAATTTGCCAGTGGTCGAAGTGCATCTCTCGAACATTTACGCGCGTGAAGACTTCCGGCAGAAATCGATCACAGCCGGCGCGTGCGTTGGGTTGATCGGCGGCTTCGGCTGGCGCAGTTACTTGCTGGGATTGCGTGCCTTGGTCGATTGGATCAACGATCGACCATCGACCGTTGGTTGACCTCATCATTTGCGGTGATGTTCCGCAGAAGTTGTTGAGCCAGGATCATTCGAGGGATTCAGGCCAAGCCTCAGTAGACTGCGTATTACAGATCAGCGTTGGCTCATTTCTCGTGAGATGTGCGGCAATTCATCTTGGCCGTCGAATGCTGAACCCGTACATGCGGCTCACTCAACTTCCAGCCAAACACCCGCGCGATTGATTGTCAGATCACAGCATATCATTGCTCGAATAGTGTAAGAATAAAAAACGCTTCTCACCAATGCTTGATGAGAGGCACATCCGCACTCACCATTATTCTTGCTCAACTTCGTAGACCCGGCAGTGTGGCCATGCCTACACGCTTCGCCTCACGCTCGACGAGGGAGCGTAGGCCGCGATCAATCTCAACCGGCAGCGAAGGACGCCGATACACCGCCAGCAATTCATTCACCCGAATCTTGGCGCGGGCGAACGCATCCAGCGAGCCGCTTTCCTGCCACGCCCGGACAGAGCCGCGATCGATCACTTTCGATGGCAAATACTGTTCCGTTTGGAATAAACGCCGTGTCTCTTTGATCTTGAGAAACTCACCGCGTCCACCCGTTAGGGCAAACATGCCCGTCGCCAGCGTTTCGGTCGGCGTTTCGATACCGCGCAACAAACGCTGGGCCATCGCAATCGCTTCAGCGTCGATCACCAGCTTCTCTGCGCTTTGGCACACCAGAAAATCCAGCATACCGGCGCCTGAGATCATATTCACGCCAGCCAGTGCGCCGACGATCGCGGAAATACCGCTTTCCAAGCCGGCCTGTGCGTCAACGATCTTCGCATCGCTCGCGCCGAGATAGCAGTGTGTGGGCAAGCCGAGCGACTTGCCGACTTGGGCGTAAGCCGCATCGATCATCGCCGTCTCGATGGCGCCCATGGGTGTCGATCCCGCGCGCATATCAAAGATTGCTGGTGCACCGCCCCACACGATCGGTGATCCCGGCTGAGCGAGTTGATGGATCGTAATCCCGCTCAAGCATTCGGCGGCATGCTGCACGATCGAGCCGATCAGCGTTACCGGCGCGGTCGCACCGGCCAGCGGCATCGATACGATTTCAGCCGGCACACCCGCTCTCGACAGCTCGATCAAGTTCTGTGCGCCGAATTCAGTCCAATTGAGCGGCGGTGATGGACACACATCAAACACCGCGCGGGGCCTTGTTTTGAGCGCAGCGTGTCCGCCACTCTCGAGCGCCAGGAGTTCGATCATCACCGCTGAGGTATGCACGCCGAACGCCCCGGTCACGATCGGTTTGTCGGAGTGCATCAGGACTAAAAACAATCGATACAGGTCGCCGATCTCTGTGGGCACATCGCCGCACACCACGGCGGTCGATTGGGCCGCATACTGGGGCAGCAGCTCAGCCACTTGGATCAAGCGCACGAGATCGTCGGCTTGGGAAGATCGGTGCTCCAGTGTGTCGGGGTCGAGCACCTGCACACCCGATGAGCCCGGATCGAAGTGCACATCATCGCCGCCATAGTGGACCACGGGCTGGCCCGATCGATCATGCAAATAGAATTCGTGCGGCACCGTCGCGAGTGCTTCACGAGCGCACGCTTCCGGTATATGCGCGACGTTATTTTCAACCCGCACGCCGGCGTTCATCAGCAGCTCACGCGCTAGCGGCGCTTGCACTTTGATGCCCGGCTCCAGCATCAATTCAAACGCTTCCGCCAAGACACGTTCGATGAGTTCGCGATCAAGCAATTCCAGTTTGGGCTGCTTCATCTCTCATCCTTCAATCGTAGCGATGATGCGCGACAGCTCTACCGCCAATTTCGGATCGAGTGGATCGGGCTGATGATTCTTGATTAAGTCCTGTGCACGCTGCCGGGCCCACTCGCGAGCACCATCGCGTTTCTCTGCCCATTGACCGTAAGGCCGCCGATCCATCAATCGGGTTTGCCACAATTCGCGCATATGCTGGCGGGTATGTTTGTGCTTCAAGAAGTTGCCGCCCGGACCAACCGATCGGATTACATCCAGCGCCAGTGTTTCATCGTTCACGATAATACCTTCCATCATTTTGTGAACGATGCTGTAGATCTCGCAGTCCATGATCATCATCTCGTAGCTCAAGATGCGGCTGCCGTGCAATAAACCACAGCCTAATAACATATCTGAGCCGGTGAGCGAGGCCATCAATGACGAGAAGCTGTTATCGACCGCCGCTTGCCAGTCGGGTTCCTTTGCACCGGTCGCAAAGGCGCCCATCGATAATGGCACGTTATAGAAATCGGACAGAACGTTCGTCGCCGCTCCAAAGAGGTAATCTTCCGGTCCGCCACCGGTATAACCGCCGGTGTGCAAATCCATTGCAGTCTGCGCCGCAGCGTAATAAACGGGTGCGCCGGGATGGGCCAACTGCATCAAGGCTAACGCGCTGATCACTTCGGCGTTTCCGACGACGAGATTGCCGGCCATTGTCACCGGCCCGCTGAAGGCACAGGAGGCCATCGTCATGTAGCCAATCGGCAGGCCAGCTTCGGCGGCTAATAGACCCGCTTCGAGACTGCCACCGTCGTGGCCCAATGGACTTGTCGTGCACTGCATAATCGAAAGAATCGGGCGTTTACGCAATTCACCTTTGCCACCGACAATCGCTGCCGCCATTTCGATGGCGGCTCGCATCTCGCTGGCCGTGACGATCGTCTCAGTCTGAATGTGCTTGGTCGTGTTTCGCCACGCCGCATCGAGTTCATGCAGGCTGCGTGATTCGGGCGGGCAGTCCTGCGCCGAGACCATTGACCACCAGAACGCAACTTCTTCGAGCCCATCCGCGACACGGGCGCAATCTTCCGAATCTTTTTTCGCCGTGCGCCGCTTCTCGCCCGTGAAGGCATCGATCACTTCAATGCAACAGCCATCCGTGCCGAGATAGACATGTTGGCCGTCGATGGGTAAATCTTGCGAGGGAGCACGCGCCGCGAGCGTATAAGTTGGTGGTGCTGTCTTCAACGCAGTTTCGATCACCTGCCCTGGAATCTTGGCGATCATCGTATGTCGATCGATTGTTGCACCGTGGGCGGCGAGAATATCGAGCGCCGTATGGGAGGGAAATCGCACACCGATCGATTCGATCACATCCAGCGTGGCCGCGTGAATCTTTTGAACGTCTGCTGGACTGAGAATATTGAGGCTGAGGCGCGGATTAGCGATTGTATCAATTTTGCCGGCCATACTTACGCTCCTGATTCACGATCTCTGAAAAACGTCACTCGCCGATCACGCTCCGACCAGTTTCTTGGCCAGTGCTACAGCACCGATCGCGTCTTCGCTGTAACCATCCGCGCCGATCTCCTCTGCCCAGCTGCGTGTGACGGGTGCGCCGCCGACAATCACTTTGACCTTCGGGCGCAAGCCTATATCATCCAGCAGCTCAATCAAGGTTCTCTGGCCGGTCATGGTCGTCGTCAACAAAGCCGAGACACCGACAATGTCGGCGTTCACTTCCCGCGCTTTGGTCGCAAATCGATCGAAGGGCACATCGACGCCGAGATCATAAACTTCGAAGCTGCTAGCGGACAACATGGTGGCGACCAAGTTCTTGCCGATCTCGTGAATGTCACCCTTCACGGTACCGAGCACCACTTTGCCTAGCATTTGGCGCTGCAGGCCGCGTCTTTTCATCTCTGGCTCCAAGAGGCCAACCGCGGCTTTCATCGCTTCAGCCGCCAGCATCAGATCAGGCAAGTACATCTCGCCCGCACCAAACTGATCACCAACATACTCGATGCCCGGTACAAAGCCTTCGTTAATCACGACCAAAGGATCGAGTCCCTGTTCCAAGGCTTGACCCGCCAGGACCGCCGCTTGATCAGGGTCGCCGTCGAGGACACTCTGTCGCATCCGAGCAAACAATTCTTTAGACATAGCTGCCTCCTGTGGTACAAGGGTAGGTCGAGAACGCCCGGCCAGCCGAACTCCTCTTAGCATATGAGAGGGATAATCGATTGCACAGTGAAAAATGTCACCTTAAATATAGGCGACCTTCCAGTGTTCATACAATATGGAAAATGGTGCACATTATGAACAGGCAATGATGAGGATTTGTCGCCCGAGGTTGAACTGGAGATTACGCGCCGCCCGGCATACGAATTGAAGAGTCCGAAGGATGCGGTCAATTTGCCCGCGTCAGCACTTGCAATTCTTTCACACCCGGCGCGCGCACGACGATTTGAGGCGGGGCGTTGAAACGCCGCTTGAATTCATCGACAACCTGTTGTTGCACTGACATTCGAGACTCCAATTGAAAATGTAGAGAGTATTAGGCGGAAGGCTGTTTGTAATGAATCTCGGAGAGAGCGCGTAATCGATCGGCCGCTTGCTCAGCCGTGAGATCGCGCTGGGCCTCAGCCAGCAGCTCGTAGCCAACCATGAACTTTCTCACGACGGCCGATCGCAATAAGGGTGGATAAAAATGGGCGTGCAGCTGCCAGTGTGGTTGATCGCCCGATTCAAATGGGGCGCCATGCCAGCCCATCGAGTACGAAAAGGAACTCTCAAAGAGATTATCATACTTCGTCAGCAAGTGTTTGAGAATCTGGGCCAGACTATTGCGCTCTCCGCCAGTGAGATCAGGCAGCCGCAACACGTGGCGGCGGGGCAGCAGCAGCGTTTCGAAAGGCCACAGTGCCCAGAACGGCACGACGATCAACCAATGATCATTCTCGACAACAATGCGCTCGCGTTGATCGCTTTCGAGTCGGGCGTAATCGACCAGCAAGGCAGAATGACGTTCTTCAAAATAGGAATGCTGCTGCCGGTCCTCTTTGGTGGGCTCGTTGGGTAGAGCGCTGCCTGCCCAGACCTGTCCGTGGGGATGCGGGTTCGAACTGCCCATCATCTCGCCCTTGTTCTCGAACAACTGCACCCAGCGATATTGCCGACCCAGTTCTGTCGTCTGAGTAGCCCAGACGTCGACGACGGTGCGAATAGCGTTCACCGGCATTTCAGCTAAAGTGAGATCGTGTCGCGGTGAGAAGCAAACCACTCGACAGGTGCCCGGTTCGCTTTCCGCTTTGAGCAAGGGCTGAGATGTCTTCGGCGTTTCACTGGCCTGTGGCAGCAGCGCGGCAAAGTCGTTCGTGAACACAAAAGTTTCCGTGTACTGTGGGTTACGAGCGCCGCCTGCGCGTTGATTACCCGGGCACAGATAGCACTCTGGATCGTATCTTAGACGCTGCTCGCCCAGCGGCTTTTCAACCTGACCCAGCCAAGGACGCTGAGTACGATGCGGGGAAACTAAAACGTATTCACCTGTTAAAGGGTTATAGCGGCGATGGGGAAAGTCCAACATTGATTCAGAGTTCGATCGCCAGGCTAGACTGGCTGTCCATATTCGTGCGTGTAACGCCGACGGAGTTTGGCAACATCTTCGGGTGCGAGCTCGTCGGGCTGACCAGCCTGCAACGCCTCGGCCAATTTCTTGCGGCCTGTCGGATTGATTTTTTCCCCGATGACGATGAAAGGCCCATCGGTTCTGATCTTGACTTCGGTTGTTTCACTGCGTAACGCTGTTTGCATGATTCGCATTCGTTTCAAGCAGGGATCGATTGACCAGCGGGCTGCAATTCTTTGACTTTGCGCACTGCGGCACTGGCATCCGCAGCATATCCGTCAGCACCAATTTGTTCGGCATAAGCTGGAGTCGGCGGTGCGCACACGACCATGCAGTCACTAATAGTCGGCGTCAATTATGAAAGCTCTACGAGCTCTACGCCGTTGTCGACTGCAACTTTCAAGGCTTCTGCCCCATGGGCTGGTGCACACACATAAATGTTGGACTTGAGGCTGGTGGCGGCTTGATAACACTTGACGACTAATTCAGCAAACGATTGAATCTGTTCGGCTTTGACGATTGCCACCGGTCATGCGCGCGCCATAACACGCTGCGTGATGTTGAGCACACTCGACCACTATGTCCAGCTCACGACACGAGACTTCAAAATCATCCCGCAGGCTGACGTGGCTGGCATTCATCAACTTGCCTAGTTCAATGGCGTCGCCGCAGCGCGTCGACCGCTTGCAGCGCGCGGGCGCTTTCGGTAATGACGTGCCGCCCGGCGCAGTGACGACGACGCTGCCGATCTACTACAGCTTGATCAACTCCAGTACGATTCCACTGCCGCCACGTCTGATGATAGGCGGCAACATCTTCGAACTCGACGGCTGTCCTGATCCCGATGCAACCAACTCCCGCCGCCGATCTTCTTCAATGCGCCCGTCACGCTGACGGTCACGTACACCGATACGGACGTGGTCGGCATCAATGAAGCATAGCTGAAGTTGTATCGTTTCAAGCCGTATGACGTCGGCTGGCAGCCGATCGGCTATTGGTTCGGCAGACGCAGACGATCGATACTGACAACAAGGTGATTACGGCGACGATCTTGAGATTCAGCAAGTTTGGCGGGATGGGACCCGAATCGGGTTACGAACTGTTCTTGCCCATTGTGTTGAGAAACTAACGAATGCAAAGCCCCCTCTCTGTGCTCTGTGGACAGAGAAGGGGATATCGATTCCAGATACTACTCGCTCTGCCCAATCATTCTTGGGCAGCACATCCCTTTATGGCACAGTCGGCTTAGCGTTGTCAAGTTCGGGTGAACCGGCGACGGGCGCGGTCCACAACTTGCCCGCGAGGTAGTCGGCCAGGTTATCGGGTGTCACCACCACCGATGGCGTCAGGAGGATCTGCGGCACCTTCTGCATGGTCTTGAACACAGTCTCGCCCATGCGCGCCGGATCAGCGGATTCCCTGCTCGATGAGCGGCGCTAAATCTTGGTAGTTCGTCGGGGTGAAAGTGCCGACGCCAGTATCGATGTGCAGACCTGGAATCTTGTACATCTTCGTCAGGTAGATCTGCTGGACGGGGAGGTAGCCCTGCAGATACAGCACCTGGTCGAAGCTGGCGCTGATCCAGCCCTGCTTGATGCCGTCAACCGTTGCGGGCGACATATCGATACCGCCGACGATGATATCGCCCGGCTTCTTGCCTGCCGCTTGAAGAACTTTCGGCAGGTTTGCTGTGATATTGCCATGCTGGGTTCCGATCGCCTTGAGATTAGGATGCGCTGCGATATAGGCAGTCAGGATCGGGATGGCCAGCGACGCGTCTTTATCCACTGCGTCGGAGGCGTCGAGCTTATCTACCGTGATTCCGGCAGCAGTAAGCGCATCAACAATGCCC
>JBGQGR010000006.1:0-15558 GCA_041497495.1 Anaerolineae bacterium
ACGCGCTTCAATCGATCGAGCGCCGATACGATTTTGTTCGGCCAGGGGATCATCAAACCGGAAATCGAGATGAGCGACAGCAACTTCGGCGAGATTCACGCGCACGGTTTGTTTCGTTTCCTCAAGCGCTTCGATCGCATCGGTAAGCCGCTGTACATCACTGAGAACGGACTGCCGGATGCGGATGACGATCAGCGTCCGGCCTTCTTGATCGAACATCTGCGATCGGTCTGGCTGGCGATCAATCAAAACGTGCAGGTCATGGGCTACTATCACTGGTCGCTGGTCGATAATTTCGAATGGGCGGAGGGCTGGAATCTGCGCTTCGGTCTGATCGAACTTGATCCGCAGACGCAGAAGCGCACGCTGCGCAAGAGCGGCAAGTTGTACGGCGAGATTTGCAAGAGCAACAAGATCGATACGGAGTTGGTCAAGCGTTACGCACCGGAGATTGTGTCGAAGGTGTTTCCGGGGTAGAAGCAGGTTGCAGGTTGCGTCGCACAATAACAACGCTCGATGGAGAATGTCCGTCGGGCGTTGTGCGTTTTATCAGGCTAAAAAAATTGTCAACTACTTCATCGGCATCTATTCATAAGGATAAACTCGCTTCATTCCAGTCCACTTAAAGGTATATATCAATTTCTGTAAGCAGTTCTGCACAATGCGAAGACTCTCGATGCTAACTTCAACTTCGCCATAATTCCCATCGGCCATAGTTGACGCAAATTTATTCCCAACTAAATTCTCCAGCATTAACACTCCGCCACTAGGCGCGTTAATAAAAGAATTTGCAATTGGCTTAAGATCAAGAGGTTTTCGAGATTTATCCAGTCCAATATTTCTATTCTCGAGATGTGCTGTGGTATCTCTAACTCCCCGCAGTGCAGGAAATGCCAACATGAAGGCAGATTTTATGATGTTAACTTCCTTTGGAACATTGGGTTCTTGATTGAGCGCATCGAGGAATTTCCTAATTCCGTCTAAAGCGAACAGAAATGACCTTGCATACAAAAATGGAAGGCAGAATACGTAGGTGCGTGGGAGATCGCCTCGTTCCGCTTTCTCGCGTTTAAGATTGAGTTCAACTTGTTCAAAAATCTCAAAAAGTCGGCGTCTATCTGATTTATCAATACCGTGCTCTGATATCATGCTATCGGTCAGTTCTTGTCGTCGTTTATTATCAGCTTCGTTTGAACCCTCAGCCCCGTATGGAAATGGCTTTAGCTGCTCAATCTCAAAGAGATTAAGGGCCATTGTGGCCTCGGTGAAACTACTTTCAATTGAATGCAATAGAATCTCAATATTTCGAGTTTGATTCCGATGCTCAACATCCAACGCTGTGCCAGGGTATGTCAATTCGAGAATGTGCATTTGATGCTCCCTCCAAGTACAATATAAAAAGGCACTAACACTTATCAAGATTCTACATCATCCCAAAGTGAAACTCAATCCGCATTCGTCGCAGGTTTATTTGGAATAGGGATGGTGTCGATTTTGGAAAATCCCCATCGAGCGGTGTGTTATAATTCCCGCCGTACTAAGCCAAATGGAGAGGTAGCGTAGTCTGGCCTAACGCGCGCGCCTGGAAAGCGCGTGTGCCGCAAGGCACCGCGGGTTCAAATCCCGCCCTCTCCGCCATGACCATTGCGGAGTACGGATTTCGGAATGCGGAGTTAGTGGCATGTTATTCCGCACTCATCATTCCGCACTCCGCGTTCAATGTGTTGAGCACCTTGCCCTGCCTTTGATCGGCTTCGGGTCCGGCGCGGCAGCGGCCTCTGAACTTCGTCAGATCCGGAAGGAAGCAGCGATAAGGAGAATCCGCTGGGTGTCGCCGGGAAGCCTGAGGCTGGATTGAAGGCAGGATAAGTTGCTGAACCCGCCCCACCCTGCGCCGCACAAAGCGAGCGGCATCTTCGACCCTCCCCCCCTTCGCGGAGAGGGGATGAGTTGAAATGAACATCGAATCGTCGCCGTGGATGAAATCGCTCGAACGACGCAGCTCCATGCAAAGATTTTTTTCGCACGGACTGTTTGCCGTTGGCTTGATCGTCGCGCTGGCCGGAGTGCTGGCGCTGGGTTACAACGCCACGGTCGGATCGATCACACTCAAGGTCGATGGAGAAATGCGCGTCATCCGCACCAATCAACGTTCGATCGAAAATATTTTGCGCGATGCGGATATTACGATTCAACCAGAAGACCTGGTCGTGCCCGATTATTCCACCACGCTCGACGAGCATCAGTCCACGATCACGGTGCAGCACGCTCGATCGATCACGATCGACGTGGACGGCCAGACGAAACAATTTCGATCACGCGCGACGGCCCTGGACGAAATCTTCAAGCAAGCCAATATCAAGGTCGGCACGCACGATCGGATCAGCGTGAATGGCCGCTTAGCCAATCAGGGCAGCGATACGACCCAACTCAACGCGCCGAGCGTGATCGATCTCAAGCCATTGACGATTCAAATCAAGCGCGCAGTGCCAATCGAGATCAAGATCGGCGCTAACGCACAAAAACTTGAAAGCGCCGCCGATACGATCGGGCAAGCGTTGGCCGAAGCGAACGTGCAGGTTTATCTGGCTGATCGGATTACGCCCGATCTCGCCACGCCGCTTCAATCGAATCTGCAAGTTGTGATCGAACCCTCGATGCCGATCAATGTCAAAGTCGATGGGCAGTTGTTGAAGACGCGCACACGCCGATCGACGGTGGGCGATGTATTGAATGATTTAGGCGTGACGTTGTTGGGTGCAGATTACACACAGCCCGCCGCTGATGCCGCCATCGAAGCGGGCGCAACCGTGAATGTCGTGCGCGTGCGCGAAGAGTTTTTGATCCAGCAGGAACCGATTCCGTTCAACACCGAGACGGTGGCGGATGACAGCATGGAACTCGACACCAGCAGCGTGACCGACGGGCAAAGCGGCATTAAACAGAAACGCATCAAAGTCCGATTTGAAAACGGACAAGAAGTTGCGCGCAATGTGGCTGATGAATATGTGCTGCAGCCGCCCGTCAGTAAAGTGTATCGCTATGGCACGCAGATCGTCGTGCGCACGCTCGACACGCCCGACGGCCCGATTCAATATTGGCGGCACTTGCGGGCACATGCTACATCGTACAGCGCATCGACGGCCGGCACACCCAGCACCGCAAAGTATTATGGCCGCACCGTCACTGGACAGCAAATGCGCAAAGGCGTCATTGCGGTTGATAAAAGTGTGATCTTGTTGTTCACGAATATGTATGTACCCGGCTACGGTTTCGGTCAAGCGCTCGACACCGGCGGCGCAATTCAAGGCAAACGGCTTGATCTCGGTTACGACGATGACAACTTGGTCTTGTGGTATCGCTGGGTCGATGTGTATCTCATCGCGCCTGCTCCGTCAGCCGATCGGATCACGTACGTCCTGCCGGATTGGCCGCCGGAACCGGGACATTAATTCAACCGCAGACCAAAGACCACTGACCATAGTTGATGCTTCGCTCACTTGATCAGTTGCCGTGTACCTTGCTCATGCTTCTTGCTTCTCCACTTCATGAATGATAGCGCCCGACTGCTAAAACAATTTGGACTACGTCCCAAGAAAAGCCTCGGCCAAAACTTTTTGATCGATAACCGCGCGCTCGATAAGATCGTCCGCGCGGCGGATGTGACTACCGATGATGTGGTGCTGGAGATCGGTCCCGGCCTCGGCAGCCTGACTCAGCATTTAGCCGCGATTGCCCGCCGCGTGATCGCCGTCGAGATCGATAGCCACCTGATTCCGGTGTTGCACTCACAATTAGCCGATTGGACGAACGTGGAGATTGTGCAGGGCGACATTCTGAAGATTGATCCGGCGACTTTACTGCGAGAAGCGACCACTTATAAAGTTGTCGCCAACATTCCGTATTACATTACTTCGGGCATCATTCGCCATTTGCTCGAAGCAGCGATCAAGCCGAGCCTGATGGTGCTCACCATTCAGCAGGAAGTCGCGGAGCGAATCATCGCCCAACCGGACGATATGAATTTGCTGGCGGTCAGTGTGCAGTTCTATGGATCGCCGCGCATCGTGACGAACATTCAGGCCGGCGCGTTTTATCCCGCGCCGGAAGTCGATTCGGCGGTCGTGCGGATCGATCTGGATGCGAAGCCACGAGTAGCTGTGAAGAGCGTGGATACTTTCTTTAGCGTGGTGAAAGCGGGCTTCTCGCAGAAGCGGAAACAAATTCACAACTCGCTCGTCGGTGGATTAGGCAAGCCGCGCGAAGAAATCGATCGGCTGTTGCAAGCGGGGAACATCGATCCGAAGAGAAGAGCCGAGACGTTGACGTTGGAGGAATGGGCAGGGTTGGCGAATTTAGTTGATCAGGGATCAGGGATTGGGAAGTAGGCTAGTCGTTGGTCGTTAGTCCTTTGTCGTTGGTCATTGTTCATTTGTCATTAGTCATTTGTCATTGCTAATTGATCATTGTTCATTGCCAATTGCTCCTTCATCCTTTCCGCATACACGCCCCAATATTCACTCGGCAGCATCGACGCCATCTTGAGCATGATCTGATCCGTGTACTGCTGCAACTGTTCGGTTCCGGCGCGGCCTTCCGGCAAATGGAACGATTCACCGATTCGAATGTGAACTGCCGTGCGTTTGAATCTTCGCAAGTTGTGCTTGATTTGTTCCGTGCCCCAAATGACAACCGGTAAGATCGGAATGTTCGCGCGCGTCGCTAAATAGGCCGCGCCTGTCTTGCCTTCGATCAAGGCACCGGTCTTACTGCGCGTCCCCTCAATCGCGATCCCAAACGCCGAGCCAGATTTTATCTCATCCAACGCGATCTTGATCGCATCTCGATCGGCTTCGCCGCGCCGGAGCCAAATCACGCGCAGTTGATTCAACGCCCAGCCCGTAATGAAATCCGATCGATGTTCAATGGCCGCAAAGAGCGCGATGCGCCGGATCGGGCCGAAAGCGATCAGCGCTAACGTATCGAACGAACTCAAGTGATTAGTGACGCCCATGAAGGCATCCGTCGGCACATGCTCCATGCCCTGTACGTCGATCCGCGCGATAGGCAGCATGATCATTCGCGCAAAGAATCGCAGCAGGCGCTGCCAACCGGGTGTGGTGTGTCGAGGCAATGGGTTTAATGATTTAGTCGTGTCGTCGTCATATAAGTTTGTAGTCATTTGTCATTTGTACTTGATCACGTAGTCCCCGAAGCGCAAGCGGAGTGGGATTGTTAATTGATCATGGTTCATTGTCTATTGCCCCACTCGCCCCTGGGCCACGATCGAATAATCGGCAATGGGTTGAGCCGCCGGATCAGGCGAAACGATAATATCAAACGGCGCACTGGCCCCGGCGATCATCGATCCATCGCCCAATAGCAATCGCCGATAACCGATCACCTGCCGATCGGCATCATAGATTGTCGCGACGATGTGAACTTCAACGGCGTTGCTCGACGTGCCATTGACGATCGATCCGGCGAGATGATAGATCGATCCAGCGGGCTTGGACAGCGGATCAGTCACCTGTAATTGCACGTAGCGCGCCTCCACATTTTGCGAAGGCTCGGCGCGAATAGCCGTCGCTTGAAACGCGACGACGGTCGCGGGCGGATTGGCAAACAACACGCCGAACGGCGATCGACCGCCGGGCGGAATCGCTTCCAGCGCGACAAATTCAGAATCGACGGCAATTTCTTGGCCGGATGCATCTAACAAGGCAACACGCACTTCCACATTTTCCAAAGCAGTTGAACCGGGATTAAAAACTTCCCCCAACACCCAGATGCTGCCGACCGGCGTTTGAGACAGCGCCGTGTGCTGCACTTCAACTCCAACTGGAGTTGGTGAAGGCAATTGAATCCCGCCGCTGGAAGACGGCACGGAGAAGCCGCCGACTGGAATGATCAACTTCTGTCCAATTTGCAGTGTTTCGGGTGACAATACTCCATTGACCGCTTGCAGTTCATCGACTGTGACATTGTATTGCAATGCGATCCCTAGCAGCGTATCGCCCGGCTCAACAATGTAGATTACAGGTGTCGGTGTGGGGGCCGGCGTTTCCGTGGGATCGGGCGTCAACTGTCGCGGCGACAAAGTTGAGATCGAGGTAGGTGAGGGCAGAATGACTGCCAACGAGTGCGGCGTCGGCGTCGGCCCGCTGATGATCTGGCCGCCACACGCGGCCAGAAACATGCCGAGTAACACTGGCACCGCACTGCATGCTGTGCAGTGCAGGTGTAAGTAACGCGTAATGTGTGACAAGTAACGGATCATGTGCGCTAAGCCATTCGCGATCAGCCATCTGCTATTAGCCATCTGCCTGGTGCGCGCGGGATTATACCATGCGCCGATAGTCGGTTTGTCGCTGATTCTCTTCTGTGTTAGACTACGCATGCCACGCAAAATATTGAAACAGATTGCATCGGTCTATGGATCTTTCAACTCAATCCGTGAATGACTGATCTATCCTCTACCCGCAAAACTCGGCCACACAATGAACCTGTCGCACTCGTCCTGGGACTGGCGACGGTTATCATCAGCCTAGTAATCATTACTGAGTCTCCGCTGCCAGACCTCTCGCCTTGGTTGTACCTCATTTGGATCGTTACCTTAGCCATTGGCGCCAATCTCGGCATTAGTTTTGAATCAAGCGACGCCAACTTTGGCAATTTGATTATCACCGCGGCGTTCCTCGCTTTGGGACTGGGCCCGGCTGTGCTTGTCACCCTCTGTGGGATGATTTTCGGGGAAGGGCTGCGCATTATCTTCCCGCGACTATTCAATGTCAAACAACGCACAAACTGGCGAATTGTGATCATCCTGTTTAGCAATCTGGCAATCTACGGGCTGAGCATCATCGCCGGCGGGAAATTGTATTTGGCCATGGGTGGCACCGCCCCCAGTCCATTCTTGAAGGCGAACGTCTTGGGCGATAACACGTTCAGTGCGCTGATTGTGCCGACACTGGGTTTGTTCGTCGGTTATGTTCTCGTCAATTATTTTGTGTTTGGACTGCTCTTCAAATTGGAAGGCCGTCAATCAGTACGCGACTATCTTCGGCAGCATGGCCGCTCGGTGGCAATATTGGAAATTGCGCCTTTGTGGACCGCAGCGGTCATCGCCTATACCGCCGCTAACGTATCGATGCCAGGTTTTGCTGCGTTCTGCGTCTTTTTGATCGCAATCATGTCGATCATCCACAGTTTGACGGATGCCCGCACCCGATTGGAAAAGCGCGTCCAAGAGATCTCATCCTTAAGCGCGGTGGGACAAGTCGTGGCGAACAGCCTCGATCTGTCCGAAGTGCTGGAGGCGATCTATCAGCAGACTGGCCGCATAATGGTCGTGCGTAGTTTCTATGTGGCGCTGTATAACGATCAGGATCAAACAATCAGTTTCCCGCTGGCCTTTGAGCGCGGTCAGCGCAGGAATTATCCAACACGTTCATTCAGCGGAGGCTTGACCGAATATGTAATCGAGACTGCCCGTCCGTTATTAATCAAGGATCACACACGTGAAAATCTGCCCGAGGTAAAACCTATTCTGACCGGGGCAGCACCGAAGTCTTGGCTGGGTGTGCCAATCATTTCTGCCGATCGTGTCTTGGGCGTGATCGCTGTTCAGGATACCGAGCAAATTAACACTTACGACGAAGAACACCGCAACATTCTCACCGCCATCGCCTCACAAGCTGCCGTGGCCATTCACAATGCGCAGCTGTTTGCCACCACTCGACAGCATGCCGCCGAGCTGGCCATGCTCAACTCAGTATCGACTACCATCAGCTCCACGCTCGATCTGCCGGAACTCCTCAACATCATTGTAACTTCAGCCGGCCAAGTGGTGGGCAATCAAAAAGCGGCGATTTTCTTAACCGACGAATCCGGCCAGCTGCTCAATCTGGTTGCGGCTCATGGCTTAAGCGCCGAATATATTGCGCAGTCGCAGGCCATACCCATTACGGCGAAGGATCGATCGTCGGCAGCCTTCAATAAACAACCCTTGCTGATCGGCGATGTTCGCACTGAGCCTAATATGATCGACTATCGTGCCAGCGCTGAGGCTGAGGGCATCCGCGCCCTCGCCGATGTGCCGCTGCTTGCTCGCGGCCAAGCGATCGGCACGCTGACGATGTATTACGCCGAACCACATCAGTTCTCCTTGACTGAGATTGATCTGCTCACCACGTACGCCAATCAGGCCGCTGCCGCTGTCGCCAATGCCAAGCTATACGCTCAGACCGATCAAGCGCTGGCCCAACGCATTGAGCAGCTGGGCGCACTGGAAGAAATTGGCCGCGATCTCTCGGCTTCGCTCGACTTCGATCGAGTCATCCGCCGTGTCTTAGAACGCGCACTGACTGCCACAGGCGCCGACTTCGGCAACATCAGTTTGTATGACGCGGATCAACAAGTGATTGAAGTCATGGTGACGCACGGTTACACCGAGGCGGCCGCCCATCAACTGATGAATCAACGCTGGCCGGTCACGAACGGGGTCATTGGCCGGGCCATTCGATCGGGCCAGATCGTCTGCGTGGATGAGGTGCAAAACGATCCGGACTATGTGGTCATCGACCCGCAAGTCCGATCGGAATTAGCTCTGCCCATTCAACGCGATAGTTTGATCATCGGCGCAATCAACCTGGAAAGCATCGAGCCCGGCAAGTTCGATCCATCGATCATCCGGTTCGTTTCGCAGTTGGCGGTCCAGGCCGCGATCGCCCTGCAAAATGCGCAGCTGTATCAGCAAGCCAAACAGCGCCTGGACGAAACATCGATCTTGTATTCAATCAGCAAGCAGCTCACCGCCATTTTGGATCTCCGGCAGTTAGGCCAAGAGTTGGTCGAACGCATGGCTCTGGCGATTGGCACCACCATTTGCTCGCTGGAAATACTGCACCCTGAATCCAATCTGGTCGAAACCATTGCCAGTTATCTCTCGCCGGACTTTGCGCACAGTCCGGCTACGTTGCGCCTTGATCGCTTTTATCAATTGCAGGATTTTCCCGCCACAGTCGTGACGCTCCAAAACCGCCAGCCGCTGATTGTCTACGTGTCCGATCCCGCCGCCGATCCCGTCGAAGTGGCTGCGTTGCAGCAGTTCGAGATTCAAGCGATGATGACCATCCCGCTCAGTTATGGCGATGAAGTGCTGGGCACAGTGGAGTGGGCGGACGAACGACCCGATCGGCGGTTCAGCGACGACGAATTGCGCTTGGCGGCGACGCTGGCCAATCAAGCCGCCATCGCCGTCAAAAATGCGCAGCTGTTTGAAGAGCGCGCGCAGCGCATCACCGAATTCAGCCAACTGTATCAAGCCAGTTTGGCGCTCACCGCCAGCGTTGAACTGGAAGAAGTGCTGCATCGCATCAGCTTGGTGGCCCGCGAAATCACCGGCGCCGATGTGGTCACCTCCTATTTGTACGATGCGGCTCGCGATCAGTTTTTTCACGGGAGTGCTTTGGGCGGTACTCGCGAATGGGCCGACACCAAGGCCATTCGCCGCAATGGCATGACCTATCGCGCCATCCAACAAGGCCAGCCGATTTTGGTCGGTGATACTTTGGAAGAGCCCGGGACGAATCCCGGCTTGATTCAATCCGGCGTCCGATCGTTGATCTGCGTCCCCTTGATCAGCAAAGGCAACCCGCTGGGCGTTCTGTTCGTCAACAGTTTCAGCCCGTATAAATTCGACAGCGATGATGTGCAGATCGCCTCGGCACTGGCGAATCAGGCGGCCAGCGCCATTGAAAATGCGCGCCTGTTCGCCGATATTGCCGATGGCCGTGATAAACTGCAAGCCATTCTCAACAGCACGCATGACGGCATCTTGATGTTTGACGCGGCCGCGCGGATCGTCACTGTCAACCCGCGCTTGGAAGAAATCTGGGACTTGTCACGCGCCGGGCTGGAAGGCCGATCGTTGCTGGAGCTGCTCGATCGATCGGAGTTCCAGATCGCTGCAAAATTGGGCTTTACCGCCGAGACGCTGCACTATCAACTGCTGCGCGTGCAAGCGGGCGAGCGCGTCGAGTGGCCGAAAGAAACTTACAGTCTGCCAGGCAGCCGGCCGCGCTTCATCGAACGATCCGGCCTGCCGGTCTTGGATGCGTCCAATCGTTTGATCGGCTGGATGCTGGTTCTGCGCGATGTCACTGAAGAACGTGAACTGCAGCAGCTGCGCGACGATCTGAGCAATATGATCGTTCATGATCTGCGCAGTCCGTTGACCGGCATTTTGGGCAGCTTGCAGCTGCTGGATGAAAATATCGAGGAAAAGGACGCGGCCTCGATCGAGCGGCAGGCTTTGGCTATCAGCACGCGCAGCACACAGAAACTGCTGGATCTCGTCAACTCACTTTTAGATATCAATAAACTCACCACGGGTCAAGTCATCATCGAATCTGCACCTGATTCACTGGCCATAAGCATCAACGCGGCCATTGAGCGCCTATCTGGGCTGGCCGTTGAGGAAGGCGTCATTATCCGCAAACAAATCCCGCCGGATTTGCCGCCGGTACTGATCGATGAAGAAAAGATTACTCGCGTCTTAATCAATTTGATCGACAATGCCTTGAAGTTCAGCCCACACGGGGGACAAATCTTGGTTCTCGCCGAAGTGTGGCGGAACGGCGGCGCACCGGCAAAATACGTCCGCTGTGCAGTGCGAGATTCAGGCCCCGGCATTCCGCCGGAGTTTCGTGAGCGCGTCTTCGATCGATTTGTGCAGGTCACGCCTCAACCGGGCCGGCGGCGCGGAACCGGTCTCGGTTTAAGTTTCTGCCGTCTGGCAATTCAAGCGCACGGCGGAAAAATCTGGGTAACTGATGCCCCCGGCGCAGGCAGCGAGTTTTCGTTTACATTGCCTATTGCAAAGGTCTGACCTCGCCATTGAGTGGCTGTTCACGACGTACACCCTGCTCTGAACTTACGGCCCAATAACAAAACTCCCTGGGCGTCTTGTCAAAAACCAGCCGCTATGCTATAATCTCCATCGAAGTTCAGTTGATGCGGTCAAGTGGAAAGTGGGCAGCCCCCACTTTTCTTGTTAATATGGCCTAGCGCTGATCAAGATGCAAACTTGCGAGTTCGTCTAATCCAGGAGCAAAAGATAGACAATGAAGAGTGAGTTCCTGCTCGCCTTTAACCAAATATGCACGGAGCGCAACCTGCCCAAAGAAGTGGTGCTGGAAGCTTTGAGCACCGCCTTGATCAGCGCCTATCGGCGGAATATCAACGCGTCCAGCGCGCAAAATGTGACCGCGGTGATCGACGGCACGACCGGTCTGGCGCAGATCTACGCCGAAAAAGAAGTGGCGGAAGAAGTCACCGACGTGCGCACCGAAGTCACCGTGGCTGATGCGCGCCAGATCATGCCGGAAGCCAAAGTCGGCGATATGGTCATGGTCGAATCGACGCCGGACGGCTTTGGCCGAATTGCCGCGCAGACCGCCAAGCAAGTCATCTTACAACGTATCCGCGAAGCAGAACGCGATGCGCAGTACAACATGTACGCCGAGCGCGAAGAAGAGATCATTAACGGCGTGGTGCAAAGCATCGGTCCCAGCGGCATTACTTTGAATTTGGGCCGCACTGAAGCGTTGATGCCCAAGAAAGAGCAAGTGCCAGGCGAACGCTATCAAATGCACCAGCGCCTGCGCGCCTATGTGTTGGAAGTCCGCAAGAGTACGCGCGGCCCGCAGATCATTGTCAGCCGTTCGCACAAGAACATGCTGCGCCGCTTGCTCGAATTGGAAGTGCCAGAAATTTTCGCCGGAACGGTCGAGATTAAATCGATCGCGCGGGAACCCGGCGCTCGATCGAAGATCGCGGTGGCCGCGACTCAGGCCGGCATCGATCCGGTGGGCGCGTGCGTGGGCATGCGCGGTGTGCGCATTCAATCGATCGTCAACGAACTGGGCGGTGAGAAGATCGACGTGATCGAATGGAATCTCGATCCGGCGGCTTACATTCAGAAAGCTTTGTCGCCCGCGCGAGTGTTGACGGTGCATCCCGATGAAGATCCGCGCGATGGCAAAATTGCCTTAGTCGTCGTGCCGGACGATCAACTTTCATTGGCGATTGGCCGCGAAGGCCAGAATGCCCGGCTCGCCGCGAAGCTCACCGGCTGGCGCATCGATATTCAAGGCTCCACCGAATCGCTGCGCAAGGCCTTGGCCGAGTTGGAGGCCGACCCGGAAATCAGTGCCAATATGGGCGCGGATGCAACCGCGATTCCGAGCACGCAAGCCGCATTGCAGCGCCACACTGAACAGCAGCTGCCGTGGAATCAAGAAGAGATGCAGTCGATCAAGCACGTGTTGGACGGCGTGCATCGCGTGCTGACGGCCCGCAAGCAAGCCGAGCGCGAGAAGCTGCGCGCGCAGATTCAAGCCGAACGCGCCGTCAAAGCTCAAGAAGAAGCGGTCGAAGTTTCGCGCAAGGAACAACTGGCCGCTTACAAGGCGCGCATTCCCGCGCAAGCTTATGAGACCACGCTGGCTGATCTGGGACTCAGCGCGCGCGTCCTGAATCATCTGGAAAAGAGCGATCTCACCAGCGTCGGTCAGATTCACGAGCGCTTAGCCAGCAGCGATGAATTGATGTTGTCGGTTGAGGGCATCGGGCCAAAAGGCTTGGCCGAAATTAAGCAGGCGATTGAGGATAAGGGTCTGGGCTTGCTGCCCGTGCCTGAACCCGTGAGCGTGGAGCCAGAAGCCGCGCCGGCGGAACAACCGATCGAGCCAGCTCAACCCATCGGAGCAGCGATCGCCGAAGCCATAGCGCCGATCAAACCGATCGAAGGTGCGCCAGCGATCGATCTGGAAGAAGCCGACGATGAAGACGATCCCGATAAGAAGCTGAAGAAGAAGGCCAAGCGCAAGGATCGCACGTTGGTGCTCGACGAGAAGAGCGGGCAAGTGGTGGCGAAGAAGCAGCGCAAGACTGGCCGCGCCACAGACATCTTCGAATTGATCAACGAAGAAGAAATCTAAAACAATGAACCGCGAAGCCGCTAAGAACGCCAAGAAGAATTCAAAAAACTTTGCGCCCTTCGCGTCTTTGCGGTGAAAATATTTTAACATGGCCGGCAAACATATTCCGCAGCGAACGTGTGTGGGCTGCCGCGAAGTGCAGGGCAAGCGGCAGATGGTGCGAGTGGTGCGCCGCGCGGATGGGCAAGTTAGCGTGGATGCAACCGGCAAAGCGCCCGGTCGCGGCGCGTACATCCATCAACGCCAAAGTTGTTGGCAAAGTGCTTTGAAAAGTGGTCACTTGGCTCACGCTTTACGAGTGACACAGTTAAACGCAGACGATCGGCTGGCGCTGCAGGCTTATGCGGCAGCGCTGCCGAAAGATGAAACTGAATCTTGAGTGTTGAAGTTTTGCTCTTCAACTGCGCGAAGGCAGTCGATTCGTCTGCACAGTTGCGGACGGTGAGCAAGAAGAAGATGAAACCGAAGCTTGAATTAGCGACCGATGCAATCGATTCTTCTCATCACTTACAGTTTGATTGTGGCCCAGCGCTGCGGCGATTATACCGCGGCCCGCTAACCTTATGAACCCACAAATGTTCCCAATCGAACTGTAGCGCCTCGCTGGCTGCCAGCTCACGACCCGAGCGTGTACGCACCAACGAGTGAGGCACAGCGTGTTGCAATTTGACACGCGGTGAATCGATCGACGGTCAACGCACGGAGGTGTGGCATGGCAGAAGCAGTTAAGACTTCCACGGTTGTTGAAATTCCTAGTGCTTTAACGGTTCGTGATCTGGCCGAGCGGGTGAAGGTCAGCCCGATCAATATCATCCGCGAGTTGATGAACAACGGCGTCATGGCCAGTATCAATCAGCAGATTGATTATGATACGGCTGCCATTGTGCTGCAGGGCATGGGCTTCGAGCCGCATGAAGAGCAGCACGCCGAAGAAGGCCCCTCAGAAGATTTATCCACGACGCTTTGGCAGCGTTTGTATGCTAAGGAAGATCCAGCCAAGCTCCAGGCTCGACCACCGGTCGTCACCGTGATGGGCCACGTCGATCATGGCAAGACCTCGCTGCTCGACGTGATCCGCAATACTAGCATCGCCGCTGGTGAAGCGGGCGGTATCACACAGCATATCGGCGCTTATCAAGTTGAGCATAACGGTCGCAAGATCACCTTCCTCGACACACCAGGTCACGAAGCCTTCACGGCGATGCGCGCACGCGGCGCGCAGGCCACGGACATCGCAATCTTGGTTGTCGCCGCCGACGATGGCGTCATGCCGCAGACCAAAGAAGCGATCGCGCACATCAAAGCAGCGCGGGTGCCGATTATTGTGGCGCTCAATAAGATCGATAAATCGAATGCGAATCCCGAACGCGTCAAGAAAGAATTGAATGACAACGGTGTTGTGATCGATGAATACGGCGGCGATATTTTGCTCGTGCCTGTTTCAGCCAAGCAAAAGAAAGGCATCGACGATTTGCTCGAAGCGATCTTGTTGGTAGCCGACTCGCGCGAGATCAAAGCGAACCCCGATCGGTTTGCAGTAGGCACCGTGATCGAAGGCCGCTTAGATAAATCGCTCGGCGCCGTCGCCACAGTCTTAGTCCAAAACGGAACGTTGAAAGCTGGCGACGGGATTGTGTTGGGCAAAGTGGCCGGTCGTGTGCGAACGATGTACGACGACAAAGGCAAACCGATTCAGAAAGCCGGTCCATCGACACCTGCGTTGATCTCCGGTCTCATCGGCGTTCCATCTGCCGGCGATCAATTTGAAGCAGTCAAAGATGAAAAGATCGCCAAGGCCATGATTGGCGCGAAGGCAAAGGCGCAAGAAGGCGATGGCGCCGTCCGCAGGATTTTGACGTTGGCTGATGTCTTCAACCGCATTCAAGCCGGTGAAGTCAAAGAACTGCCGATCATTCTCAAAGCGGATGTGCAAGGCTCGCTCGAACCGGTGATCAATCAATTGGAAAAACTCAACACCACCGCCGTCAAGGTCAAGCTGTTGCATAGCAGCACCGGCACGATCGGCGAAAACGATGTGCAGCTCGCCATCGCTTCAGGTGCGATCGTCGTCGGCTTCAATGTCACCGCCGATGGATCAGCCAAGCGTCTGGCCGATGCGGAACACGTGGATGTGCGCACGTACGAGATCATTTATCGCTTGACGGACGATATTCAAAAAGCTTTAACGGGCATGTTGGAACCGGTCTACAAAGAAGTCATCCTCGGCGTTGCGGAAGTGCGGCAGGTCTTCAAGATCAAAGGTGTTGGCAACATCGCCGGATCGATGGTGCGCGAAGGCGTCATTCAACGCGGCGTCAAAGCGCGCGTCAAACGCGCTGGCGAAGTTGTGCATGAAGGCGGCGTCGGCACTTTGAAGCGCAACACCGAAGATGTGAAAGAAGTCAAAGCCGGGTTCGAATGCGGCATCGGCTTGGCGAACTTCCAAGAATTCAAGAAAGGCGACTTGATTGAATTCTATACTCAGGAACAAGTGAGTTAACCTTACCCACCCCCACCCTGCCTCCCCCTCCCTCTCCTCAAAAATATGAAGCGA
>JBGQGR010000007.1:0-15554 GCA_041497495.1 Anaerolineae bacterium
AGTCGAGATCGAATGACATTCGACTGACTGAAAATGGAACAATGGTAGTGTATTCGAGCCCGCATTTAGACTACCGTATAGGCAAGGAAAAAACCTTCTCAGGAGGCGAACATGCGCAGTTTTAGTGGACGCGACATTTTGTCCCTTAAAGATTTCGAGCGGCAAGAATTCTTCCGCGTATTTGAAATCGCCAAGCAGCTGGAGCCGATCGCGCGCAATCGGCAGAACAGCGATATCCTAAAAGATAAAACACTCGTCACTGCTTTTTATCAACCCAGCACGCGCACGCGGTTAGCGCACGAAGCCGCGATGCATCGTCTGGGCGGACACGTCACCGGGTTCGCCGATGCCAAGATGACCCGCGCGGGCGACTTCTATCAGGAATCGATCAAAGACACCGTCAAGATGCTGGAATTCTACGGCGATGTGATCGTCATGCGGCACTTTCAACAAGGTGCGCCGCACGAAGCTGCCCGCTGGGCCTCCGTGCCGATTATCAACGGCGGCGACGGCTGGGGCGAACATCCCACCCAAATCCTTACCGATCTTTATACGGTATTGAACGAGAAAGGCCGCATCGATGGTTTGAAGTGGCTGGCCGTCGGCGATATGCGCATGCGCACGATGCATTCACTGGGCTATGCGCTGTCACAATTCGATTGCCCGATCACGTTTGTCGCGCCGCCGGATATGTCGCTCACGCCGGAGTTCAAAGAAGAATTGAAGCAGTTGAGTGTGAACTTCAAGGAAGCCGACCACGTCGAGCAAGCGATCGGTGAAGCGGATGTGATCTTGGTCGAGCCCGTGGTGCAGCCCGATTACACCAAATCGCGCGACGAGCGCAGCGGCAAAGAAGTGAGCCTGACTCCAGAGAATTATAAGATCACGCGCGAACTCTTATCGACCAAAGCCAAGTCCGATGCGATCCTCCTCCACTCGCTGCCGCGCATGGACGAAATCCCGACCGATGTGGATATCACCCATTGGTCACGCTACTGGCAGGAAGCCTTCAACGGCGTGGTCATGCGCATGGCTTTACTAGCATTGATCTTGGGCAAGATGGAGTGATCGCCGAACCCGGATCGCAAATCGGCTCCTGAAGGAGGCCGCCATGAATTCCTATGAAGCTCTGAAGCAAGAGAGCGCACACCTGACTCCCGAAGAACGATTGAATATTCTGCGGCTGGAACTACTGAGACCGATCGTCACCGTGCAGAGTGTCACTAAACTGCTGACCGAGATCGATTGCGAAGGAATTAAACACGTGCCCGATCATGCGCGGCCCGAAGAGTTCGATCGGCTCATTCAGTGGCTGCGCGAGGCGGGTGACGATCTCAAAGGCATCCTCGATGCCATGACGCTGGACATCGTCGAGAAGTAAACGCCCATCGTTTTGATCTATCTCTTTTTAAAATAGCGCGCTGAATCGATCGCATCAAGATGCGGTTAATTCAGCGCGCTGTGCGTTTTAACTTATAATCGATGCCAACCTGATCGACCTCGAGGTTTACCATTACGACATCGACATCGACATCAACTCCACCTTTCGCCGCGCACGAGAAAAATCGCGCGGCGTATTTAATTCTCGCCTTCGGCATCTTCTGCATCGGCTTCTCGGCGATCTTTGTCAAGATTGCCTCGCAAAGTATCGCGGTGGATTGTGATAAGGTCCGAGCCGTTTGATCTGCTGGCGACACACTTGCACATGCCAACCAGGCAAGCATAAGCCCGTAGAAATGCCGCGAATGTTAGTACCATGTCGATCCTGCCGTGATAGGTTGTCTAGTATCAGCGCGTTGATTGATTACAGATCGCCGTGCAGAGGTTGTACGACTGTTCGAGGGTGAGCAAAAAAGAATAAGAACCGGAGGAACAGACAAGGCTGGCAGTCCGGCACGCGGGAATCGATTGAGTGCCATGGATACCTCCTGACACGACCCCCACTCATGTGCAGATATCCCAGCTGAATATCTGCTGCAGGTCCCAGCCTCACACCAAAGAGAGCAACTTTCTACACGACATTATACTCCTGGACATCGGCAAATCAGTCACTGCACACAGCTTGAATGGAACTGAGTGAAGGCGCGTTGAACACTGGTCTCGATGGAGACCCAAAACGAATACGGAATGGCGACAACGACCCGCTTTCCAGCATTTCGGATGGCCAATAACTCAAATGAAACACACCCCCCGATTTCCGCCCCAGCCAGGAAGCTGCAGTGCGCCATGTCCTGGCAGGTCGTAATACGCTCGTCGTGATGCCGACGGGATCGGGCAAGTCGCTGATCTATCAACTCGTCGCGTTGTTGCTGCCTGGCACAACGCTCGTTATCTCGACGCTCGTCGCATTCATGAAAGATCAGATCGATGGGCTGGTGCGGTGCATCGATTGGAAAGCCACCGACTCCGATCGATTCGCGCACGACATCATCCACTACCGGCCATCTGATATTGCGCCGCCTCCACCGCTTTAATCTTCACTCTAGTGATCATCTTCGCAATGCGATGTGGTGTCGCTTTGCACCACGATCTTCTCAGGAATAAGCCACTTGTCGCACCGGCCTGACAAACCTCTTGACAGATCGGCCGATTTGCCTTATACTTACGACATCAAAAGAACGCATGTTCTATATGACGCAAATCACCACAGCCGGTCGAATTACAGTTTTATTAGGCAAACAGCAAGCCACCACGGGCGAGCGCATATCGCTGCGCGGACTGGCTGCGCTCGCCGGGATACCCAAAGATCTCGTGTATCGATTAGATGCCGGCGAAGCGCGTTATATCGATCTCGATGCGCTGGCGCGATTGTGCACAGCTTTGAAATGTGAACCGCAAGACATTCTGAAGTGGGAATTCGATCACAATAGCAATGGCCAATCCGTTTGACGTTTTACCCTCTAACCTCTTCAACCCGTTCGGCACGCAAGGCACCACTTTGCAGCGCCACTACATGGCGATCCTCTTGCGGCTCTACGGGCGTGCCGAGTACAATCGGTTTGGCCTCAGCCGCGAAGCGGCGATCGGCGACATCGTCGATTATCTGCGTAGCGTCAATGCTGAAAACGAGGTCGCCGCCGAAATGATCGAGCGTGACGACGAGCCTCGATCGATCACCGGCCAGCTGACCGAGCAGGATTACGCCAGCTACTTGCTGCGCCGTTTGGCCGAAGCCGGTTGGATCGAGCGCGAACAGCACACCGATTACTCCGAGACCATCATCCTACCCGATTACGCCTTCACCCTCCTCGAAGCGCTGCGTTCAATTCAAGAACAGAAGCCGCGCGAGTTTACCGGCCAATTATACACGGCGCATCAACTGGTCGTGGCCAACAAGAACAAAGACTTCTCGCCGGCGCTGGCGATCACGCAGACGTACGAAAACGTGCGGCAGGTCGTGCGCGGCTTGAGCGAACTCAACCACAACATCCGGCGTTACATCGAACGCGCCACGCGTGGGCGCAGTCCGGCCGAACTGCTACAACTGCAATTCGACGATTACTCCCAAACGCTGGGACACGCTTATCACGCGCTCAAGACGTCCGATCACGTCTCACGCTATCGGCGCGACATCATTGCCAAGTTGCGCGCCTGGGAGCGCAACGCCGATTGGCTGACCGGCACTGCGGCCGATCTCGCCGCACAGGGCCGCTGTACACCGGCGCAGGCTGAGCAAGAGATTCATAGCTACATTCGATTTATCATCGATCAACTGGAGGGGCTTGATCCACTGATCGAAGAAATCGATCGGCGGCACGCGCAGTATCTGCGCACCTCGCTGCGGCAGATTCGATATCAACTGGTTAGCGCAGACGGGTCATTCAAAGACCGATTGGTCTCGCTGGCCCGACGGCTCGCGGCACTGCAGGTCGACGGCGCGATCGAGTTGCCCACCGAGCTGCCCGGCCTGCAATGGCAACCCGTCCGCGAGCCGGATATACACAGCTTCTTTACGCTGCCTCAACGCCGCGCCCCGTTTGCCACCGAAGTCGTCGTCGCGCCCGCCCTAACGCCAGGCGAATTTGCCGAGCTGCGCCGCGCCACGCTGCAAGATGTGACGCAGGCGCTGACGCCCGACAAGATCAACCGTTACGTGTTGAGCTTCTTCAACGGCCATCACTCGATCCCGGTCGGCGACCTGCCGCCTGAATTGCTGGCCGATCTCCAGCGGCTAACCACCATCATCGCCTACAGCCATCATCCCGAAGTAGAATATGGCGTTGAGATGATGGCGGGCAAGCCGATTGAAATTGGCCCGTATCTTGTCGCGCCATTTCAGCTGGAACGTATTGCGTAGTGCGTGTTGCGTATTTTGTTCTCACTCATGACTTTCTCAATGACCTATGAACACTGATACTCTGCTCGAACCGACCGGTCTCCCTGACAAAGCCAAACGCGATCTGCCGCGCGTCGTCAATCGGCTGCTGGGGCAAACGTTCCTGTATCAGGATATCGACGCGGACAAGGACGACTATTACTTCGTTCATCGACAGCGCGATGTGATCGAGGCCGTGTTGCAACTGGCCGGCTTCAGCTTGAAGCACGACGATTACCATCGCATCTTTCAAGTCGTATCCGATTTCAGCTATTGCCGCGCGCACTATCGGCTCGACGAAACGCTGATGATCGTCGTGCTGCGCAAACTGTACGAGGAGCGCGTCGAGCGGCTCAACCTCGCCACCGATCCGGTCGTTACTATCGGCGAGGTGCGCGAGGAATATCGCACGATCACGGGCAAGCCGCGCGATCTCGGCGTTACCCAATATGAGACGTTGTTGCGCCGCCTGCGATCGATGGGCCTGATCGATACGCTGGACGGCAAGACGATCGACGTACACCAGGCCGAGGCGCGCCTGCGCCTGCGCGGATCGATCCGCCTGATTTTGCCGGTGCAGAGCGCCGACGAAATGGAAGCCTGGTTGCGCAAGTATCGGTCGGTGGATGGCGGAACGGAAGAAAGTGACGACAGTGAACTGTCTGATTTGTAATCCGAGAATTGCAATTCGCGTTGATTCGCGTAATTCGCGGACAAAGATTCGAGAACAACTATGAAACTCCTGAACCGCATCCGATTGATTAACTGGCACCTGTTCGAGAACACGACAATTTCTTGTCACGGCACAACTTACTTCATCGGCGTCAACGGCGTGGGCAAATCCACCATTCTCGATGCGGTGCAGTTTGCGCTGGTCGGCGGGCAGCGCGATGTGAAATTCAATCAAGCGGCGCTCAGCGGCGGCAAGCGTACCCTCGCCAGTTATGTGCGCGGCGAACTCGGCACCGAGGGCCAGCGCTTTCTGCGTGACGATGCGACCGGCATCGTGGCACTGGAGTTTCGCAACCCCGACGATACGTTCTTCGCGCACGGCGCACTGATTGACGCCTACGCCGATGGCCGCAATCCCGACGTGGCCTACTTCATCGTGCATAACGCCACGCTGAACGATGATTGGTTCTTCAAAGCGCCGGGGCAATTGTTCGACACGCGGGCTTTCAAACGCCACCTCGAACACTTCGCGTTACCGTCTGGTGCACGCGCGCAAGTCTTTACGCGGCTCGAAGATTATCGCCTCCACTTGCTCAATCGCCTCGGCCAGCTCAAAGAATCCTTTACGGCGAAGGTCGTCAAGGGGCTGGCCTTCAGCCCGCTCACCAACATTCGCGAGTTCGTTCAGCTCTATTTGCTGGACGAAAACCTGGTCGACGTTAAAACGCTGCAAGCCCAACTCGAAACGCTGCGCCACTTCGAAAGTCTGGCGGCCGATGTGCGCGAACGCATCGCTGCGCTCGATCAGATCGAAGAGTTCGATCGCGAACGCGTGAAGCATCGCCGGCTGCGCATTACCAACGGCTACCTTCAGCGCCGCGCCCAGGCCGATACTCAGCAGGCCGATTTGAAATCGCGCCGGCTCGAATTCGACGAAACTCGCCTGCAATTGAATCGGGCCCAGCTGCAGCATGATGAGTGGACCGAACAGTTCAAACGCGCCAATGCCGCTTTTCTTGACGCCCAGATCGCGCTGCAAACAGATGTCGTGGCGCGGCGCGAACAAGAGCTGCGCGAAAAGATCGCCGCGCTTGAGATCGAACTGCGCGACTTGCGTGAACGGGAGGCGCGTGTCAAAGCGATGCTTGAACACGAGGGGCAAGATGCCCGGCGTCTACAAGAGTTGCTCACCGCCGATCAACATTCTATTCCTCCGTCGCTGGCTGACTTCAGCGCGGAGCCGGCAGCCTTCAATCTCCAATCGCTGGTCGCCAATCTCGAGACGCTTGGCCAGGAATATGTGCGCCAGGAAGCATTGCTCAACGAACAAGTCCGCATGCTGCGAGCCGAAGCCGAACAGCTCAATGGCGAAATTCGCCAGCTGCGCAGCGGCGATCGCGAAGCGAGTTACAAAGCCGAAGCGCCGCAGGCCGTTCGTTTGCAGCGCTTGTTGCGCACGGAGCTCAACCTCAACGCCGACGAAGTCATCTTCCTGTGCACGACGCTGCAAGTTCCCGACGAAGCCTGGCAAGATGCCGTCGAAGGCGTGCTCGGCCACAATCGCTTTACGCTGCTCGTGCCGCCCGCGCAGTACGATGCAGCGATGAAGTTTTATCGCGAACATCGCCATTCCCATGATTTGCACGGCGTCGCTTTATTAGACACCGAGCGCATCTTGCAGCACACGCGATCCACTTCATCAGATTCACTCGCTGCTGAAGTCCACACACAGCATTCCGCTGCGCGCGCCTTCGTCGATCTGATCTTAGGCAGCTACGTCAAATGCGATTCGCTAGCCGCACTGCGCGAGCAGCGCATGGGCATCACCCACGACTGCTTCGTGCGCCGCAACTTCACCGATAGTCATCTTAACCCGCACACTTATCGCCGCTGGTTCATCGGCGACCGCGCCCTGCCGCGCCAGATCGAACAACGCGAAGCGCGCTTGATAGAGCTGGCGGATCAGCTGACCGCCCTCAACGATCGATCCGCAGCTTTGCGCGAACGATTGTCATTGACACACGATAAGGTCCGCCGTTTCGTCGAGCTGGAGCACCTCTTGCCCGATCTCGATCGCCTGCCCGAACGCGTGGCCCAACTCGAAGCGCTTCAGGCCGAGCTGGCCCAATTGGATACGCGCACGATCGAATCGCTGCGGGCTGAAGTGGAGCGTTGGCGCACGGAAACCAATCGGGTGCAGGAACAAGCCGCCCAGATCGATCGGCAGATCGGCGCACTCGAAAAGCGAGCCGATACGATCGAGCAGGAGCTCATTCCGCAGCTGGAACAATCGATTGAGGCTATCCTCCAGGACGCGCGGCAGTTCCTCATGATCGAAAACGCCGAGGACATGATCGATGAGGTCACGAAGGAATACGATCGACGGCGCGAGCGTCAACCGTTGGAGACGGTGCTGCAAAATGCGGCGCGCTACGCGGGCGATTATCAAAACGCGGAGTCCAAGAGCCGCGATCGCTTGCGCGAGACCAAGCAGGCCTACAGTTTGAAGTACGACTTTGGTTACGATGCCGATGAAGATGCAGCTCACTACACACAGGAACGCCAGAAGTTCATCGAGTCGGAATTGCCGCAATATGAAACGCGCATCGCCGGGCAGCGTGCCCTGGCCGAACAGGAATTAGTCGAGAACTTTATTCATCGCTTGCGCGAACAGATCGACGATGCGCGCCAGCAGTTGGATTACCTCAACGACACGCTCAAGGATCTGCGCTTTGGCGGCGAGCGTTTCGAATTCATCACCAAGCCGGAGCCAACGCTGCGGCAGGTGTACGACATGATCATGGACAGTCAATCGATCCTGGGCGATTCGTTGTTCGAGTCGGATTTTCGACAGAAGCATCAAGCGGGCTGGGATATGCTGTTCGAGCGGCTGACGGCCAAAGACGAAGGCGACGCCTCGCTCGAGCTGCGCGAGCTGCAGGACTATCGCAACTATTTGCAGTACGATATTCGCATTCATTATCCCGGCGGTGATCGCGCGCTGCTCAGCCAAATCAATGCCAAGAAATCGGGCGGTGAAACGACCACGCCGTTCTACGTTGCGATGGCGGCGTCGTTCGCGCAGGCGTACCGGCTGAATCAACCGCGCGCCTCAGACACGATCCGGTTGGCGATGTTCGATGAAGCCTTCAGCAAGATGGACACCGCCCGCACCGCCAGCGCCTTGAAATTCATGCGCGAGGCCGGCCTGCAAGTGCTGCTCGCCACGCCGCCCGACAAGTCCGGCGCGCTGCTGCCGCACGTCGACGCGGTTCGCACCGTTGTCCGCAAGAACAACCACTCGTTCGTGATCGAGATCGACAAAGCCGAGCTGCTGCACGAGATTGAGGACAAAGAAATGATCCACCCATGACGCGACGGCACGTGAATCACACCCCTTCTCATGCGCGTGATTCGTGGATCGCACTGTCATGACCGCACCCGCTCCGAACTTCACGCCCGCGCTCGATGTCGCCCTCATCCTCCACGCGCTGCTGGATATGTACGAGCGGCGCGTAGGTCAAGTTGCCAACTTGATCCACAAAGCTGTTCGCTGTGATTTAACTTCGCTCCCGCTGCCCGGTTATCACAGCCAGATCGATCCAGTGCCGCGCCAAATTGCCAACGAGCAGTTGCAGACGCTTGAACAATCGGGCTGGCTGAAACTCAACTGGTTGCCCGGCGAAACCGGCCACTTGCTGGCCTCGGTCACGCTGGTGCCGGACCGCGCCGATTCGATCTTTGCGTTGTTGCAGCGCACGCCCCAGGCCGCGCAGCGAGCGCGCTTGAGCGATCTGCTGCTGGGCGAACGGTTTCGCTTTGCCGATTGGCGGCTCAATGCCATTCAGCAGACTCTTGATCACCTCAAAACCGATCGATCCCCCGTGCCCTTCAGCCTAACTGACGCTGAATTCAATCGCGATTTACTGATCGCGTTAGCTGCGCTCGACGACGTGCACGAAGAAACGCCGTATCGCGTGTTCAGCGTGCAGGTTTTCAATGACAGCAAACGGTTCGAGGCATTGATCGGCGCGGTGTGCACGCTGGCGCGCCGCCGCCAAAGCGAGTGGCGTGCTGGGTCGAACGCTGAGATACTGCGCGAACTGAATTTAACGGCCAATCCGACTCATCTACATTTGCACGGCGCGTGGCAGTTGATCGACGAAGCCGGACAGCTGATCTCGCTTGACGGATTTGATCCATCGGTTGGCTTAGCCGCCGCGCAAGCCCAACACGTGCACAGAGTAAGGGTGGCCGCCGATCGGATCATCTGTGTCGAGAATCAGACGACGTTTTACGAACTTATCCGCCACAAAAACCTGGCAAAGAGGTCAACGCCCGCCCCAGATTCATATGCGGCTATCTGCTTATGGGGCAATCCCTCGCCGGCGTGCCGTCATCTGCTGAGCTGCCTGCCGCCTGAAACGCCGCTGCACGTGTGGGCCGACATCGACTACGGCGGACTGAATATCCTGGCCCAATTGCGCGAGCAAGTCAATCGGCGCGCACAACCCTATCGCATGGACATTGAAACGCTCGAGGCCCATGCCCGGTGGGCGCGGCCACTCACTTCAGGTGACATTCGCCATTTGAATCGGCTGCTGCGTCACGCCGTCCTGGCCGATCTGCGACCCTTGATCGAACATATGCTGCGGCGTGGGCTAAAACTTGAGCAAGAAGCGATTACGCCGGCTTAAGATTTCGACACGCGCACCGGAATGAGATGATGAACGCAGATTTTTCTTCTTAGCCGTGTCCTCTGCATAAATCCGTGTCCAAAAATTTGTTTTCCCCGCTGAAGTCGGGAGAGCCAGAATTTCAAAAGTGATATAATCACACTCAGCCCGCGCGAAAGAATTTTCATGTCTAAGCACAACAAGCAGCATCGATTCCCCGGAAATGTGCCTAGCCCGGCGGCGATCAAGCAAAATGGTCTAAGGTCATTTCGCCAGAATGATTTCACGTCGGCGATCGTGCAATGGAGTCACCTCGATCTTGACGCCGAACCGACTATGCGTGCCGCGCTGGCTGAAGCGCACTTCCGTCGCGCATTGGCCGCTAAAGACTCCGCCGTACGTTTGTCCGATCTGCAGCGCGCGATCGAACTGCTGCCAGATGAAAGTCGCTTCTGGTATCACCTGGGCTTAACGCATCATCGCGCGGATCGACTCGACGCAGCGATCGCGGCCTATGATCGAGCACGTGAGGCTGGCTTTACCCGCAACACGCTGGGGTTCGTGCGTGGCCTGGCCGCCCTTGAGTGTAATCCACAGATCGATCTGGAATCGATCGCCAAGTTGTCAGCCGACGATCGAGCGGCGTTGTTTCCGATCGCGGCCTTGCTGCGGGGTGATCCGCAGGCGATATTGGAGACCCGATCGAGCAGCTGGCTCGATTGGCTGACAGAGCAACCCACGGGTAGTGCCACACTATGGCGTGGGCTGGCCTCGATCGCGACCGGGCAGACGGCTGCGGCCATCGAAGCCTTGGCGCCATCTGGCCGATCCTATAGATCTGGCGCTGAGGCGGTACGCGCCTACTATCACGGACTGGCGCTGGCCGCGGTCGGTCAGCGCGAGACGGCCCTCAGTGAGTGGCGAGCCGCGGCGGCGCGCACACCGACGCCCCGATTGCAATCGGCTGTGGCCGATGATCAAATGCGTCAGATTCAATCGCTGATCGAAGCTAAGCGCTGGGCAGCCGCGCTGCCGGCGGCGCAGGCAGCATTAAAAATCGCACCAGACCAACGCCCCCTGTTATTAGCAGAACTGATCGCTCATCACCGGCTGGCCGGCGAAGCGGTTGAGCGCAATGATTGGCCGGAAGCGATTCGGCACTGGCAGGCGATGCGCGGTGTGTTGGAAGCCAAGCCCGACCTTGGACTCATCACGCCGATACTGCACAATCTGGCGATGGCTCACGAAAAGCTGGAGCACTGGGCGGAAGCAGCCGCTAGTTGGAATGGGCTGATCGGCCAGCTGCCCAAACGTCCAACCCAGAAGTCGCAAGCCGCGCTGCAATTGCCGTTACCCGCGGCGGAGTTTCGCACCTGGCTGCGCCGTCACATTTTGCAGTGTTACCAGCGATCGGGCCAGCCCGATCTCGCCATCACGCATTATCGCAGTTTAGTCAAAGCCAGCCCGGATGATCTTGATCTGCGGCTCGAGCTGGCTGAGGCGCTGCTGGCAAACGATCAGGTGATCGCCGCGCGTAACGAATTGGATCGCATTCTGGCAAAAGATTCGCGTCACGTCGAAGCCCACCGGCTGCTGGCCGAAATTCACCACGCGCGGGGTGAGCTGTATGCGGCTGAGCAACAGCTGCGGGCAGTGCTGGAAGTCGATCCCAATCAGGAAGCTGCCCGGCACGGTCTGGTCGATCTGATGGTCGAGCGCGGGCACAGCTGGTTTAGTTCTGGGCGCTATGACGAAGCTAAAAAGATCTATGAGGCAGCGCTGCAGCTGACGCCCGACGATACACCTCTATTGACCTGGCTGGGCAACACCGAACTGGCGCAGCGCCAGCTGACTGTGGCGCACCAACACTTTGACGCGGCGCTGAGTCGCGGCGATCTGCATACCTACGTGCACGTCTTCGATTGTTGGGCGCAAGCTGCCAACCTGGCCGAGGCTAAACAGCTCATCACGCGCGCCGAAGAAGCCGGCTTTGGCACAGCGCATTTCTACGTGGACATTGCCGAGGTGTGCTTCAAGGCAGGTCGCCCACCTGAAGCCTTCGGCCTGTTTGGTCCGCCGCCGAAAAAGACGGCGGCGCCCGATCCGTGGGAACGACTGGGTCACGAATTGTTGCAGCAGGCCGAAGCCACCCCCGACGATCGGCTTGAGATGTATCACCACATCGTCAGTCTGCTCGGTTCATTGAAGCCGGACATCGCGTTAGGCTATGCCCAGAAACTGACTACGTTCACGCCCGATGATGCACAGGCCTGGATGCAGTTGGCCGTGCTGCAGGGCGTGTCCGGTCAAACCAAAGTTGCTAAGGACTCGTTACACCAAGCGTCGAGGTTGGCGCGTAAACAGGGCAACTCGGCCTTGCTGGCTGAAATCGAACGGGCGCGCGAGGTGATCAACAACCCGTTGATGGGAATGTTTTCACGCCTGGGCATATCACTAGCTGATGTAGCTGATGAATTGGACTTCGACGACGAGGACTTGTTCCGATGAAACGACCGACCACCATTAAACCGACTGTGGCTGATCCCTATGCGGTGCTGGGCTTGCCCCCCACTGCGAGTCTCGATGAGATCAAGCAAGCGTACTTCGCTCAAGTGCGCGCGCATCCGCCCGAACATGATCCGGAAGCGTTTAAGCACATTCGGACAGCCTATGAACAACTGCGCGATCCCAAACAACGCCAGCAGACCGATCTGCTGCGCTGGCAGGCTTGGCCCGAATCGGATCTAGCGGGCAGCTTCAACGCCCGATCGGATATCGAGCTCGTCCTTGATCCGGCCGATGTTATTCACGCCGCCCGGGCAGTGAGCGATCTGGGCCGGAGTGATTTTCGTGAGGATTATCGTGAGGTGCGCCTGTGAATCGATTGTCGCGCTTAGGTCGGCTATTGGGCATGACGCCCCTGCCCGCCGATGTATCCGAAGAGCTGGCGGCGCTGCGTCAACAAGTGGCCGAATTTACGCAGGCGCAGTTGGACGATCAGCGGCAGAGGACGGCGCTGCACGACACCCTCGACAAACTGGACAAACAGATCGCCCGCGCCGGCAAAGAATTGTTCAAGACAAATTCACTGGCCGAAGCGCAGCAACAAAGTGTGAAGACACTGCTGGATCAATTACGCGAGACGAATACTCTGCGTGAGCGCGAGCTGACGCAACTGCGCGAGCAGTTGATCTCAGCTCACAGCGCAGGCCGGTGGGAGGTGATCACGCAATTGCTGTCGGTGTTGGATGGCCTCACTGAAGCGTTGACCGCCGGTCAACAGTTGTTGGCTGAGTCTGCTGTGCCGGATGATGGAACCGACTCACCCCCTCAACCCGTTCCCTTTTTGCGGCGAATGAGCGGCGCGTGGCAAGTGCTTAAGGGAAATTCACTCCCGGCGCAGGCTTTTCAGCCAGCGGTCTCTTTATCTCAGCGTGATACACTTGCCGCGTGGCTGACCGGACTGGAACTAGTGAGCGATCGCTTGCTCGATATTCTGGCGAACGCGGGAGTCCATCCGATCGAAACGGACGGCGTGCTGTTCGATCCTAATCAGCATATCGCGATCGAAGCCGTGGCCTCAACCAACGGCACGCAGTCCGGCACGATCGTTCAGGAAACACGGCGCGGCTATCTGGCCGGCGACACCGTCTTGCGTTATGCTGAGGTCATCGTCGCGCGCTGACCCATGACCAGTTGACCTCTGGCCTCACTCAAAAATATATCTCGTCGTAACGACTTCAGTCATGAGTTCTCTGGCAAACAGCGACTGAAGTTGCAACTGTCATCTGCTTTTGCACAAGGTCCAGTTGACTAATTGACAATCCATTTTCAGGGACCAAACTTCATGGCCAAAATTATCGGCATCGATCTCGGCACCACTTTTTCAGCCGTCGGCCACGTGCAACACGGGTTGCCGACCATTCTGCCCAACGGTCAGGAACGCATTGTGCCCTCCGTCGTCGGTCTCACCCCGGCCAATACGCTGGTCGTCGGCACACCCGCGCGCAATCAGTATGTGCTGTATCCAGAACGCACCGTGCGCTCGATCAAACGGCTGATGGGTACCGACGCTACCGTGCTGCTGAACGATCGCAGCTACACGCCGGCTGAAATCTCGGCCATTATCCTGCGCGAAATGAAACGCATTGCCGAGGCCAATTTGGGTGAGCCGATTGATCGAGCGGTGATTACCGTGCCGGCCTACTTCTCGGACGGCGCGCGGCAGAGCACCCAAGAAGCCGGCGAGATCGCGGGCTTCACCGTCGAACGCATCATCAACGAACCGACTGCGGCGGCCTTAGCCTATGGACTTGATCGGGCCGACGAACAGCAAATCATCGCTGTTTACGATCTAGGCGGTGGCACGTTCGACGTATCGATCATCGAACTCAATCAAGGCGTGCTGGAAGTGCGCGCCTCCCACGGCGACACCCATTTGGGCGGCGACGATTTTGACGAACGCTTAGTCGATCACCTGGCAAAACAGTTCAAGGAAGAGCACGGCCTCGATCCACGTGATGATCGCAAAGCGCTGGCCCGCCTGACGCATGCCGCCGAACAAGCCAAGATTACGCTCTCGACCCAGCCGTTCGTTCAAGTCCGCGAAGAATACCTGATGGAGAAAGATCGCCGTCCGCTGCATCTGGATTTGGAAGTGGCTCGCGCCGAGTTTGAAGATCTGATTCGCGATTTGCTGGACGGCACCGTCACGTCCTTTAAGGCTGCGCTCGACGATGCAGGGCTGCAAGTGGGCGATCTCAACAAAGTGCTGTTCGTCGGCGGCTCGACGCGCATTCCGTTGGTATGGGAGCTGGTCGCCAATTTCACGGGACTGGAGCCGATGGTCGAGATCAATCCTGATGAAGCCGTGGCGCTGGGCGCCGGCGTCCAAGCGGCGTTGATCGCGGGCGAGCCGCTCGATGCGATCCTCGTCGACGTGACACCGCACACGTTAGGCATTGAAGTAGTCGAATGGCAGTTCGGGCGCATGATCCCTGATCGGTATGGGCCGATCATCCGGCGCAACACCACGTTGCCCACAACGCGCGCGCAGGTCTTCAGTGCGGTTCACCCCGATCAAACAGCCATCAACCTCAAAGTATATCAAGGTGAAAATCCGATGGCTTCGCAGAACACGCTGCTGGGCGAGTTCTTGTTTGAAGATCTGCGACCGGAAATGCCCGGCGAGCCAGCGCACATCACGGTGCAATTTGATTTGGATGTGAATGGCATTTTAAACGTATCGACCACCGATCGCGGCAGCGGGCAAATCAAGCAAACAACCTTGCACGCCAGCCACGCCCGCTTGAACCCGGCGGCTAAAGAAGCTGCGGCGCGTTACGTGGATGACCTCTGGCAGACCGCCGAAACCGCTAGCACCGATCCGCTACTGGCTCGCGCGCGTGATCAATTGAAACGCGAGGTGACCGACCTGAGTGAGCTCGCTGGGCTGGTTGCGCAGATCGAAGCCGCTGAACAGGCTGGTAATGTGGCCGAAGTCAATCGGCTGCGCGACAACTTGCTCGACCTATTGTACGATCTGGAAGGCGACGACGAAGACGAGGCCAACACCGATGATGAGGAGGATGAGGATGAGGCCGAAGGCGAGAATTGAACTTCGTCTCATCCGATGTGTTTCGAATTTGATCCGTGCGATAAAACCTCAGCATGACATTGGGCATCAGGCCGTAGTAGACTGCCGAACACCTCCTCAGCCTACCATGCAATTGAGCAGGTATACAGTGCTTGTCGTCACCAGCGAATTGTGAACTGCGCTAGTACCTGCGCCGCCGGCAGGGTTGGACAAAACTCAATAATGCTACAACAAGACATACACGGTACAGACGCGGGACAACTGTGGCGCGACTTCGTCGAGCATCTGCTCGACC